>NZ_BMKZ01000002.1 GCF_014644735.1 Caldalkalibacillus thermarum
AATTCATGCGGCATGATCAGCTGATCCTGGTTATGGCGATACACAGCAATACCTCCAAGTGCAAGGTTTTTGTAGGTGGTTTTTGAAAAACCCTTGCACTTAATTTCGCCAAAAATAGGTCTTTTCCCTTTCATCTCAACAATTTTTTGTTTTTCAGCAAACCCTATTTAAAAGCGGGGATCATGATTGCTGGCATCAAAGTTCGCTCAGAAGAAGGAACGCCGCAAGGAGGTCCACTGAACCCGTTATTGGCCAATATTCTTCTCGATGACCTAGACAAGGAACTTGAAAAGCGAGGGTTGCGCTTCTGCCGTTACGCGGATGATTGTAACATTTATGTGCGCAGTAGGCGCGCAGGAGAACGTGTGAAGCAAAGCATTGTGAATGCTAAATTAGAATTAACAAAAATCGCTGGATAACAGTGAACACTATTTACCATAACATTCCTCTCCCAGTATCATATTACTGGAAACATCAAAACAGTTGGGAGAGGAAAATATGAATAAAATGGAAAGGTGGAACATGTACCTAGAGATTCAACAGCTAAAGAAACTGGGACTTAACAAATCGCAAATTGCCAGACGATTGGGGATTAGCCGCAATACAGTTTACAAATATATCAATATGACACCTGAAGAATTTGAAGATATGTTGGAGCACATGGAAGTGAGACAAAAGAAATTAGACTGTATCAAAGAGAAGCTCATCACCTGGTTGAAACAGTATCCCGATATTTCAAGTGCACAGATCCATGATTGGATTAAGGAGAGATATCCTGACCTTACGGTCGGTGAAAGTACCGTCAGGTGCTATGTTAGTCAACTGAGAAAGGAGTATAGCATTCCAAAAATAAAGACGACTCGGCAATATGAAGCGGCCCTCGACCCGCCTATGGGACAACAAATGCAAGTTGACTTTGGTCAGGTCACCTTCAGAAATACGTTTCATCAACCTCAGAAACTGTGGTTTATGGCTTGTGTATTATCCCATTCCCGTTACAAATTTGTGTATTGGCTGGACCGTCCCTTTACAACAGCAGATGTCATTCAGGCTCATGAACAAGCTTTCGCCTTTTACGGCGGTCTTCCTCAAGAAATTGTTTATGATCAAGACCATCTCATCTTAGTGAGTGAAAATGGTGGAGATCTTATTTACACAAAAGAATTTGCCAATTATCTGAAGCACAGGGCATTTAAGGTTCGCATGTGCCGCAAAGGAGACCCGGAAAGCAAAGGAAAAGTGGAAAACGTTGTTGGCTATGTGAAAAAGAACTTTACCCGTCACCGGACCTACTACAATCTGGCCCAATGGAGTGAAGACTGTCTGGCCTGGCTTGAGCGAACAGGCAATGGCAAAGTGCATCAGACAACCAAAAAAATACCGGCCGAAGTGTTCCAACAGGAACGTCTTTACCTTCGCCCGGTCCAAGAAAAATACTATATCAATCAAGCTAAGGCCAGTATAACAAGAGTTGTCCGAAAAGACAATACCATTCTTTATGCCGGGAACCGCTACTCGGTCCCTCTAGGGACCTATGATGACAAGGGTAAAAGAGTTGGACTAAAGATTCAAAACGATACCCTGACCATCTACGACTGGGAAACAGGCGAAGTACTTGCCCAACACGCGATTTGCCACGAAAAAGGCAAGTTGATTCAAAATACGAATCATAAAAGGGACCGCAGCAAAGGAATTCAAGCATTAATGCAACAAGTGGCCGGGCGTTTTCCAGAACCGGATCAAGCCACCCTCTTTTTGAAAGAAATCTATCAGCGGAAGCAGCGTTATATGAGAGATCAATTGCAAAAGATACAGGAAGTCATGAACAAAGCCAACCCTCATTCTGGAGTGATTGGACAAGCTTTAGCCTACTGTCTGACATACCAACTGTACAGTGTAGAGCCTCTAGCGATGCAGTGCAACATTTTATGCAACAAGCACAGAGACAACAAGCACACCATCATGAACATCAACCTGAGATCAAACCCACCATGCTCGGACATCAATCACACTCGCAAGTGAAAGCAGACATTCGAGATCCTCAAGTTTACATTCGTATCCTGGAGGGAGAGAGGCTATGTCAGAAAGCTTAGTGCAATTGAAACACAGCTTGAAAACACTCAAATTGGCCTCCATCGCCGAAGTGATTGAGGAACAACTGATGGAAGCCGAAACAAATGGATTCAGTTATCAACAGTTTCTGACGAAACTGTTGGGATACGAAATACGCAAGCGGGAAGAAAAACAATTGGCCAAACGGCTCAAGTGGGCCGGCTTTCCTGTCCACCAATCCCTTGATGAGTTCGACATTAGCGCCCAGCCTGCCCTAAGCCGGCAGCAATTTCAACAGTTGCGTGAACTCTTATGGATTGAACAGGTTTATAACCTCATCTTATTGGGCCCGCCGGGGGTGGGTAAAACTCACCTGGCCATTGGCATAGGAGTAGAAGCGATTCAGCAAGGATACAAAGTCAGCTTTGTGACCATGGATCATTTAATCCAGTTGCTGCGTACCCAAGAAGTAACAAGAAGCGCCCAAACCAAATTGAAAAGAATCACTCAGTCAGATCTTGTCATCATTGATGATTTGATGTTCATAGCCATCAACCGGCATGAAGCCAATCTTTTCTTTCAACTCATCAACAAACTCTATGCCCAATCATCTGTGATCATTACCTCTAACAAAGGACCGGAAGATTGGGGAGAGTTATTAGGTGATCCGGCCATTACCACAGCCATTCTGGACCGGCTACTCCATAAAAGCGAGGTGATTCATCTCACCGGTGACAGTTATCGTTTGAAATACAGGAAAACCATATTTGGAAATGACTAGGTGCTCAAAATTATTTAGCGAAAATTGTTCAATTGTACTTGACGCTCACAGTCTACAAGCTTTTTTGTTGAATATATAAAGTAGGATTATGTTTTGAGGGGCTTACGGCATGTTATCGAAACGAAATAAAGACGCTCGGTATCAGCTTGAAGTGGTTTCTATTGATGATTTGGTCCCGAAGGATCATTTAGTTCGAAAAATCGACCAAGCCATCAATTTTGACTTTATTTACGATTTGGTTGCTGATTATTATTCACCAGACAATGGACGCCCAAGTATAGACCCTGTGGTGCTTATTAAAATTGCTTTAATCCAATATTTGTTTGGTATTAAGTCTATGCGCCAAACGATCAAGGAGATTGAAACGAATGTGGCCTATCGATGGTTCTTAGGTTACGATTTAACGGAAAAAATTCCGCACTTCTCAACCTTTGGCAAAAATTATGTTCGTCGTTTTCAAGACACTGACCTGTTTGAAACCATATTCTATCGTATTCTGAAAGAAGCTGTAGAGCATGGCTTTGTTGATCCGGAGGTCGTCTTTATCGACTCTACCCACGTTAAAGCTCATGCCAATAAAAAGAAATTTATCAAGAAGAAAGTCAGAACTGAAACCCGGCGCTATCAAGAGCAACTCATGAAAGAAATTAACGAAGATCGGGTGAATCGTGGAAAAAAGCCTTTGGCTCCCAAGACAACAACTGAAACAAAAGAAGTTAAGGAAAGTACAACGGATCCTGAGAGTGGTTATTTTGTTAAGAATGAAAGGAAAGGTTGTTTGCTTATTCTTATCACACGGCTTGTGACAAGAATGGATTTGTTTTGAGAGCCGTTGTAGAGCCTAGTAACATCCACGATAGCCAGGTCTTTGCGGACCTTTTTGAAAAAATTAAAACTCAGATAGGAAAGCCTTCAACTGTTGCTCTTGATGCGGGTTATAAAACGCCACACATTAGTAAGATGCTCATTGATGATCATATCCGTCCTGTTATGCCCTATACACGCCCCCAAACGAAAAAAGGATTCTTTCGAAAACATGAATATGTTTATGATGAGTATTATGACTGTTATATTTGCCCGGCAGGGCAAACCCTTGAGTATTGTACAACCACCCGTGAAGGATATCGCCAATATAAATCTGATCCAGAGTTTTGCAAGAATTGCCCGATGCTCTCACAATGTACCCAAAGTCGAGATCATACAAAAATTATTCATCGGCATATTTGGCAGGATTATCTGGACGAGGTAGAGCATTTGAGGCTTACCAATGAAAACAAGAAAATATATGCAATGTGCAAAGAAACAATTGAACGCGTATTTGCTGATTTAAAGGAGAAGCATGGCATGCGTTGGACTACCCTTAGGGGTAAGAAGAAAAACACGATGCAGGCGATGCTTGTTTTTGCTGCCATGAATATGAAAAAGCTGGCCACGTGGAAGTGGAGAACCAGCGGTTCTCTTATTTTTTTGCCTTCATTTACAACAAACCCCCTTCTGAACCTTCGGTTCAAAAGAGGTTTGTCTTCAGTCTGAATATTAATTTTGATGTTATTTTACTTTCTGCACATCATAGGTATCGTTGTTTGACTTGGTTCGGCTCTCATGTTGGTCTATATACTGCGGTCGTTAAAGCAAACTGAAAAAGGCGAAGAATTATTACACTATCTTTTGACGCGGCTTAAACGTTGGGTAAATACTATCCTCTTACCTTCTGCGCTCATCGTTCTCATTTCGGGAGTAGCCATGATTGTGCAATTTAATCGGGAAACCCTTCCTTTTTATTTGCTTTTCATGGAGCAATTTGGATATCAATCTGATGGTTATATATAAGAGTACCCTTTAGTTGAGACAGGGGTACTTTTTTACTTTTTAGTTACCAATCTTTGCAAGACGGACAAGAGATCACCATTGGCCAGACGAAGGTATCCAAATTAATGTTTGAAGAAATGGTGAACTGAAGGAGTTTTTTGACTTATCCTGCAGTGCCTCCCGCGTTAGTCCGTTGGTGATTACCCAAATGCCTCTCGGGCATCTGTTTGTTCACCGCAATATTGCGAATCAGGTGCATCCAGAGGATGAAAGTTTTTCTGCGAGCCTCTACTATGCACTTAAACATTTGAAAGTGAAGAAAATCGTGATTCAAGGTCACACTGGCTGCGGTGGGTTAACCGCTGCTTGGCAAAATAACGATGAGCCACAATGGCAAAAATAGTTAAACCACATTCGTGCAGGACTACCGAAAGATGGTGAATATAGCATTGATGAACTGGCCAAGATTAATGTGTTCCAACAAGTGGAAGAACTTAAACGTCATCCTGTCTTTCAACAGTGCGGCAAAGGAGTCGAAATCATTCCGTGCTTGTTTCATCTTGAAACAGGTGAATTAGAATGTTTAAGTGCTGTATCTGGGCATGATGAGATAAAGGCAGCTAAAGAGATGACTAATCAACTATTTTTTTAACAAAATCCATTGACACATATACCCCTATTGGTATATTATAAAATTACCCAAGGGGGTATAATCGTAACAAAAATTAAGAAGGAGTTGTTGACGATGAGTATACAGGTGATGGCGGCGGATCAATTGGCCCGTAAAGTGATGGACAGAGAACCACTGTTTATCCTTGATGTCCGCAACGAATCCGATTTTAACGATTGGAAAATTGAAGGTCACGCTGTCGAAACGTTAAATATCCCTTATTTTGAATTGATTGATGATGTTGAGCGTGTCTTGGAGAAGTTGCCGGAGCAAAAAGAGATTTTAGTGGTCTGCGCCAAAGAAGGTTCTTCTAAATTTGTGGCCCAACAGATTGTGGAAGCAACCGGACGCGATGTTTATTATCTTCAAGGCGGCATGAAAGCATGGAGTGAACATCTGGAGCCGGTCAAAATTGGTGATCTGGCTCACGGGGGTGAATTGTACCAATTTGTCCGCCTCGGCAAAGGATGTTTGTCGTACATGATTGTCTCTGACGGAGAAGCCGCAGTGGTCGATCCGTTGCGTATGATCGACACCTATGAGCAGTTTGCCGAGCAGAAGAAAGTGTCCATCACTCACCTTATTGATACGCATTTGCATGCCGATCATATTTCGGGCGGACGCCATCTGGCCCAGAAAGTGGGGGCCACTTACTGGTTGCCACCCAAAGACGCTGGTGAAGTCACTTTTAGCTACCAACCTTTGCAAGACGGACAAGAGATCACCATTGGCCAGACGAAGGTAACCATCCATGCCCTGCACTCTCCAGGCCATACGATTGGCAGCACCTCTTTGATCGTAGACAATCAGTACTTGTTGACCGGTGACATCTTATTTGTCGACTCGATCGGCCGACCGGATCTGGCCGGCAAGGCCGAAGATTGGGTCGGTGATTTGCGGCACACGCTTTATCATTTATATCGGTCCTTAGATCCAGATTTAATCGTTTTGCCGGCGCACTTTGGTAAAATCACGGAAATGAATGAAGATGGCAGTATTTCGGCTCGCCTGGGTGACTTGTATGCCTCTAACCAAGGCTTAAACATTGAAGACGAAGCTGAGTTCAGAAAGACGGTCACGGAACAGCTGCCCCCTCAGCCCAACAGTTACCAGGAAATCAGACAGACCAACATGGGCAAGCTGACTCCCGGTCCTGAACAGCAGACTGAAATGGAGATCGGTCCCAACCGCTGTGCGGTACATGACCGTTAATAAGTCCTTGGTTAAGCGGAATAGAGAGGAGTGCATGTAATGGCAGAATTCAAGAAGACGACAATCATCGTTTTCAGCGGTGATTTGGACAAGGCGATGGCCAGCTTTATCATCGGTACAGGTGCGGCAGCAATGGGAAAGGAAGTGACCATGTTTTTCACCTTCTGGGGTTTGAACATTTTGCGTAAGGAGCAATACGTTCATATTGACAAACCTTTTCTAGATAAAATGTTCGGCAAAATGATGCCCCGTGGTCCGGAAAAATTAGGTTTATCCAAAATGAATTTGGGCGGTATGGGTGCGAAACTGATGAAAAAAGTGATGAAAGAAAAAAACATCACCTCTTTGAAAGAGCTGATCGAGTTGGCCCGGGAACTGGACATTAAATTGGTGGCCTGCACCATGTCCATGGACGCTCTCGGGCTCCACAAAGAGGAACTGATCGATGGCCTTGAATTTGCCGGCGTGGCACACTATTTGTCTGAAGCAAACGAATCCAATATCAACCTGTTTATTTAGCTTTATTAAGACTCGTTTTACAATAATATCAACTGACAGGAGGAATGCACCATGTCGATCAAAGCGGATAAAGTGCTGGATTGCCAGGGATTGTCATGTCCCATGCCTATCGTCAGAACGAAAAAAGCAATAGAAGAGCTGCAACCGGGCCAGGTGCTAGAAATTCAAGCCACCGACCGCGGTTCACTGGCTGACCTTCAAGGATGGGCCAAAAGCACGGGACACCACTATTTGGGGACCAAAGAAGAAGGGGATGTGCTTATCCATTATGTGCGCAAAGCCGATCCTGGTGAAGTGAAGCCGGAGACGAAATTCCCACATGTCATCCCAAACGAAGAACTGGCCCAGATGCTGAATCAGGAAGATGTAACTATTCTTGATGTGCGCGAGCCGGCCGAATATGCCTTTGGTCACATTCCTGGGGCGCGATCCATTCCCCTGGGTGAACTGGAAGACCGCCTGCAGGAACTCAATCCGGAAGAGACCATTTATGTTGTCTGCCGGACCGGCAACCGTAGCGATATGGCTGCCAAAATACTGGCTGACAAAGGCTTTAAAAAGGTGTTTAATGTGGTTCCGGGCATGTCTGAATGGAACGGACCCACGGAAAAGGAAATTTAGCCATCTATTCTGATTGAGATGTTACCATGACTGAGAAGGAGGAGAAGATCTGTTGCGTAGTGACAAAGTTCTGGATGCTACCGGGCTGTCCTGCCCAATGCCTGTGGTCAGAGCCAAAAAGGCGATTGATACCCTGTCAACCGGTCAAATACTGGAAGTTCATGCCAGCGATAAAGGAGCGGTTAAAGATATTCCATCCTGGGCTAAAGCATCAGGGCATGAGCTTATTGAGCAAAAAGAAGAGAACGGTTGTTACAAGTTCTGGATAAAAAAAGGATAACTTCCTTCTACACTCAGCGGCTGACCCCGGCCTAACCACAAGGGGGTCAGCCTTTCTCTGCAGATGAGCGATCTCATTGTTTAGCGATCTTTAAATGAAAGGCGGACGTGTGCATGAGTAAACAGTGGATGCCAGGTTTGAGTCAGCTCATCCCTTATCAGCGGGAACATTTGAGTGGTGATTTGACCAGCGGACTGACTGTGGCCGTCATGCTCATTCCCCAGGGATTGGCCTACGCCATGTTGGCTGGTGTTGATCCGGTCATCGGGCTTTATTCAGTCACCATCCCTTTGCTGGTCTATGCACTCTTTGCTTCTTCACGCCATTTGGCTGTCGGACCAGTCGCCATGGTTTCTCTCTTGGTTTTCAGCGGTGTATCGGCGCTGGCAGAACCGGGAAGCCCTCAATTTGTGGCTTATGTCCTGTTGTTGTCACTGTTGGTTGGGCTGATCCAGTTGGTGATGGGGGTGATGCGCCTGGGGTTTTTGGTCAACTTTTTGTCCCATGCTGTGATCAGTGGCTTCACGTCAGCGGCCGCCATCGTTATCGGTTTAAGTCAGCTGAAACATCTGTTGGGGGTTCCATTGGCTACACATGAGTATACCCATCAATTGATCCTGGAAGCGATCGGGCGTTGGAGGGAGATTGATCCCATCACCCTGGCCCTTGGTTTGGGCAGTATCGCTCTATTGGTGGTGCTGAAGCGGGTCACTCCCCGTCTGCCCGCACCCATTGTGGTCGTCCTGTTGGCTGTGGTGCTGATTCGCTTTTTCAATTTGGATCAACACGGGGTCAGCATCGTTGGAGATGTTCCCCGTGGTATTCCAGGATTTTCTGTGCCGGATTTGAGTATGGAAGCAGTGCAATTGTTGCTGCCAACTGCATTTACAATCGCTTTGGTTGGTTTCATGGAATCGATTGCCGTAGCTAAAGCGATTGCGGCCAAGGAAAAATACAAAGTGGATCCTGATCAGGAGTTGCGGGGCTTGGGTCTGGCCAATATTGCCGGTTCATTTTTCTCTTCCATGCCAGTAACAGGTGGTTTTTCTCGGACGGCAGTCAATTACCAGTCCGGAGCCAAAACCGTACTGGCTTCCATCGTCACCGCTGTGCTGGTCATCATGACGTTGCTCTTTCTGACACCTCTATTTTATTACTTGCCTCACGCGGTGTTGGCTGCCATTATCATGGTGGCGGTCTATGATTTGATTGACGTGCGGGAAGCGTTGCACCTTTTTAAGATTAAACAAAGTGATGGCTGGATATTGCTGATCACTTTTTTCAGCACGCTGTTGATAGGGATCGAGCCAGGTATTATGATTGGTGTAGCTGTCTCACTTCTGCTCTTTATCTGGCGAAGTGCCTATCCTCACGTGGCTGAACTGGGCTACTTGGAGCAGGACAGGGTCTTTCGCAACATCCGGCGCTATCCAGAGGCCAAAACGTTTAAAAATGCTCTGTTACTTCGAGTGGATGCTTCCCTTTATTTTGCCAATATGGCCTTTTTAGAAAATAAATTAGAGCACTATAGTCAAGAGCGGCCTGAACTCCAATGGATCGTGATGGACATGTCCGGCGTCAATGATATGGATGCTGTCGCGGTCGATGCGCTGGAAGCTGTGATGGACAATTTGAAACAGCGGGGCATTCGCTTTGCCTTTGCAAACATGAAGGGGTCGGTTTTAGATGTGGTGCACCGAGCCAACTGGAACAATAAAGTGGGCAAACATCTTTATTACATGTCTGTGGCTGAGGCAGTGGAAGATTTGGGTTTGCAATATGCCCCTTAGACAGGCGGCGGCTCCGGACCGCATCAATGTGATATCTTTGTGATGGGCGGGAGGTGAAATCATGAAGTATACTAATGATATGAAAAACCGTCTCAAACGGGTGGAAGGACAAGTGCGCGGCGTGTTGAGAATGATGGAAGAAGAGAAGGATTGCAAAGAAGTGATTTACCAGCTGACTGCCATTCGTGCAGCCCTGGATAAAGCAACGGCCTATATCATCGGGAAGAATATGGAACAGTGCATGTTGCAGCAGATGGAAAAGGGCGAAAGCGCAGACAAGGTGATTCAAGAAGCGATTCAACTGCTGGTGAAGAGCCGTTAAGAACTGGGGCAATTTGAGATACAGAAGGTGAGATTTTGATAATGAATGAGAGTGTGATTATCGGTCCGCTGGTAATACCCGTCAACTTTGTGAGTTATGGTTTAGCTATTTTTGCTGTCCTGCTCTATTATCTCAAATGGCACACAGCGGTTGCAGACAGGGAGAAGAGGTTGAGTGCTGATATCTTGCTCAGTGCGTTTTTCTATGCTTTACTGGCCTGGAAGCTAAGTCCGCTTTTGTTCAGACCTCTGTTTTTTCTGCAAGATCCAGTACTCCTGCTATTTTACCGGGGTGGGTACAAAGAGCTGTGGGTGGCTGTTCTGGTTTTCAGTGTTTACTTGCTCTTTAAAACGAAAAAACAAAGTCTCCCTCTTGTCAATCAGCTTAATCTGTTGATCCTGATTACAATTGTGGCGGGTTTCATCCAATCAGTGTTGACCCGCCAGAGAGGAAACCAGATAGAATGGACCTGGTTAGCAGACCTGTTGTCCTTAGAAGCACATCCTGTGCATCTTTATCAAATGTTTTGGCATGTCTTATTGCTGATGTGGATTGTCTGGCAAGGCTTTCATCCCCAATCCGTCCGTTGGTTGGGCCAAGCCTTGGCCGGATTCAGCAGCGGCCAACTGTTGATCAGCACTGCCGCGCGTGAACAGATGCCACTTTTGGGACTGATAGAGCCCCGGCAATTTTACTTCTTCTTGCTTGTCATTGGGTTTATCATGCTTATCAAAGCCCGCTGTGAGAAAACCATTGACTGCCTTGAAATCAGGAGCGCTGATGAAAAGAGGAACTGAGAAGAGAAAAGACGATCTGTGCAACGACAACGAGCTTATGTTTAACATGGGGGAGATGGGAGCTTATCACGACAGAGGCATGGCAGTTCATTTTAATAGTTTAGTTTACATAATATATATTATCGGACATAATGTAACCAAAAAATTGAGGCTGCTGACAAACCCTTATCCCAATCATCAAAAATTATCTTATCCAAATGATTGATACTCTTCATGACCGCTTTTCGTGACGCCTCGTTGTAACTGACACTACTAACTGTTTGATCCCCAAGACGTCACTTATCTGTCTGGATTTTTCTTATTGTTATTGCTTGCTAAAAACTCTTGCATATATCAGGTGCTCACATCTACCAGATGCACATATGTATCCTATCCAAATCAAATTTTTCTCAATCGCTTGTCTTTTTCTTTTGGTCTATGTATAATAAGAACAAACGTTCCTAGAACATATATTCTTAAGAATGCTTGTTGGCGTTTTGTGAGGAGGAATTTGAAATGGTGGAATGGCTTGAAGGGTTGCTTAGTTTTTCACTTTGGTTGTTGGGCTTAACAATTCTGAGCTTTATATTTAAAGGGGAACAGGTATCTGAATAAAATAAAAACCACTCTCCCCTCACTCTTTCCTCTCCGCTGTTTTGTTTGTTTTGGTGAAACGATGTTTTGTTGAAATAAAATGATCACAACATGAAGGTCCAATGTTAAAATATTAAGTAACAGCATACCCAAACCAAAGGAGATGAAACAATGGACACTAAAGTGTATAAAGCTTTGACCATTGCCGGTTCAGATACGAGTGGCGGAGCAGGAATCCAAGCTGACCTTAAGGCTTTCCAATCTCGCAATGTGTACGGTTTGACAGTGTTGACCACAATCGTGGCACAAGATCCTGACCGCGACTGGTTTCATGCTGTTTACCCTCTTCCCACAGATACAGTCAGAGCACAATTAAACACAGTACTTTCCGGAATTGGTGTTGAGGCAGTGAAAACAGGGATGCTGCCCACCTCTGATATCATCGAATTGGTAGCTGATACCATTGACCGCTATAATCTTGATCGAGTTGTGGTTGATCCGGTAATGGTATGTAAAGGTGCAGATGAACCTGTTAACCCCGACGCTGCTGCCAGTTTAAGAGAGGTGCTTGTTCCGAAAGCTGCTGTGGTTACGCCTAATCTATTTGAGGCAGCACAGTTAAGTCAGCGTCCTGCCATTAAATCTATTGATGATATGAAAGAAGCAGCGACGATCATTCATGAATTAGGTCCGCGCTACGTGGTCATTAAAGGTGGAAAACTGGACAATAATATGGCTGTTGATGTTTTGTACGACGGCCGCTCCTTTGAAATACTCGAGTGGGAACGGGTAGACACTGCTTATACTCATGGGGCAGGATGTACGTTTGCAGCGATGATTACGGCTGAGTTAGCCAAAGGAACCTCTGTTCAAGAAGCAGTTCAGCAAGCCAAAAAATTTATCACACAGGCTATCCGTCAAGGGTTTAAGCTTAACCAATATGTGGGTTCGGTGAACCATCTTGCCTTAAATTCCTTCAACGCATGAAGACTGAGGCTAACCCTTTCATCCACCTTGACGCAGCATCGTCGGGCGTCGGGTGGATTACTTATTGCTTGTTTTATCTTGTCAATTTATACCCTCAATGGTCATCAGACTGAGTGGTAGGTGATTTCCTTACAAAAGGCGGAGTCCCTTTGTTTTACCCTTACAAAAAACGTTTTTCGTTTCCTTTCCCCATAAGAACGGGAAGAGCTTATCGGAACGGTTGATCTTTCTCATCCTGCTTGTCTGTAATCTCTACTTATTTTTGCTGCTCTTTGCCAATCATTAAACTTGTCATAAATCTATTTGTCTCCCCATAGAGTTGTGATAAAATGGGTTTTGTGTGACAAATAGTAGTTAAACCGAAAGGAGTTTCTCCATGTCGATACTTGAAGCACTTATTTTGGGAGTCGTTCAAGGGATTACAGAGTTTCTTCCCATTTCGAGTACTGCTCACATTGTTATTGCTTCCCTATTGCTTAACCTGCGGTTTCCAGGTTTGGTCATGGAGATTTTTTTGCACTTAGCTTCTGTTTTGGCTGTGATCATCTATTTCCGTCACGATTTGGCCCGGATTATTAAAGGGTTCTTTGCTTACATACGTTACCGTAATCCCCATGATAAAGTTTCGTTTATATTTAGCCTTTACATCATCTTGGCCACCATCATCACGGGCGTCTTAGGTGTAGTGCTGACCGATTTTATAGACGAGTCTCTGAAAACACCGCCTGTAATTGCCTTTTCATTGGTTGTAACAGGAAGTTTGCTTATCTTTATTGAGCGTTTTCACCGCTTCGGCGATAAAAATGAAGCAACGATGGGCTTAAAAGATACTTTCGTTGTTGCCTTGGGTCAAACACTGGCTGTTATCCCTGGAATATCCCGTTCAGGTTCCACTTTAGTTGCTGCATTATGGACAGGATTAAACAGAGAAACCGCTGTACGCTTTTCGTTTTTGCTGGCCATTCCAGTTATTTTAGGGTCAACAGTGTTAATGGTTAAAGATCTGGAGCCTGGACTAGTGGCGGAAATCGGTCTTTTCCCTTTGTTCATCGCTTTTGTTGCTTCCTTTATTTTTTCTATCATCGGGATCATTTGGTTAATTGACTTTTTGAAAAAAAGCCGGCTGATTTACTTTGCTGTTTATTGCTATGTCCTGGCTGCCTTTGTTTACTTTTTCCTTGATCGCTCACTGATTATCGATTTATAGCTTATAACCATACCAAAAAAGCTGACTCTACAACAGAGTCAGCTTTTTTCAGGCATTTTTCGTAAATGTTTTTTTGGATCGGCCAATATGATTAAGATTTATGGATTACTGGTCAGAATATATTCCCGTATCTACTGGGATGGGTTCTTCAATGCTCACATGGCCAGCCAGTGTTTCACTCACTTTGCCATCAACCAATAAGTGGATGTATTCAACCCCATTAAGCTGGGCAAATGTATCTAACAGGGTTTGGATGGCCATTCCTTCAGCACTTGCCCCAAAATAGGCACCATCATGCATGGAGACATCAATAATAACCGTAGTCCCTTCCAATCTAATATCGTTCAGATCAAAATTTTTCCACAGGGGATTGGCTGTTTCGGTCTGTGGATTTTGTAAGTGGTTCCATACGGCACGCAATTTGTCCTCATCAGTTTCGAACACTACTTCATGTTGCTCCTCAACAACCTCTAACAAATCATGATCTGCATAATAAAATGTGATCTTCACCGTTTCACCCTGTTGTTCATCAGCGTTGTTCTCACTTTCCCCTTCTTCTTTATTCGCTTCTTCATTAGCTTCTTCATTTGGTTCAGAAACTACAGGCTCTTCCGCTTCTTGACTTTGCTCTTGTTCATCCCCTGCCCCCGTTTGGGTATCAATTGTTTGCTGGCCACAGGCTGATAGAATGAGGACTACCAAACAGCCCATTAATAAGAGCAATTGCCATCTGTTTTCTTTGTTCATCAATCACTCCACCCCTTTAGCTAGTGCTCTTTCTTATAAAGCTTTTGAGCTTTTTTAAGTTTGCCCGGTGTTACATCTCTTCCGGTCGGATCAATTACTTTAATTCCCATTAAATTGGCTCTGAATGCGGAGCGGAAGGATTGAATGTATTCTTGACGCAACTGGGCCTGTTCTTCCTTCTCTTTTTTCGTGAGCCCTTCCCTTTTCGCTTTTTTGGCCAGCTGATTAATCCGCTGAATTTTACTCTTCGGCAGCATCATGATCCCCTTTACTTGACTGTTTGTTGTCTGTAAATAATTCTATATTATTACAGTAATACTTTTGACTCCTTTCGTCAATCCATAAAGTAAATTATAAAATTTCGAACTTATGTTTGTGTTTGTTTTTTGTATTTGTTATAATAGCTTCTAGATATACATAGTCAAAACTTGCCAACATGACGTAACTGATTTACTGTTATTGGGGTGAAATGTATGTCATTATCCAAACGCCAAAAGTTAATACTCGATTTCATTAAAAAGGAAGTCCGTGAAAAGGGATATCCACCTTCTGTGCGAGAAATTGGAGAAGCAGTGGGGTTGGCGTCCAGTTCGACGGTGCACGGTCATTTAGCCCGGCTGGAACAAAAAGGATATATACGCCGTAATCCTACCAAACCCAGGGCGATTGAGATTCTGGACGAGGATGTCCGTAACCAGCCTGAGACGGTCAGTACCACCTACGTGCCGGTGATCGGTAAAGTGACAGCTGGACAACCCATTACAGCCGTGGAAAACATTGAAGAGTATTTTCCCTTACCAGACAAGTTCGCCGCAGATCATAATGAACTATTTATGCTTATCGTACATGGGGATAGTATGATTGAAGCTGGTATTTATGACGGGGACTATGTGATTGTTCGCAAACAAAATCATGCAAAAAACGGTGACATTGTTGTAGCCATGACAGAAGATGATGAAGCAACCGTGAAGCGCTTTTTTAAGGAGAAAAATGTGATCCGTCTGCAGCCTGAAAACTCTGCCATGGAGCCTATTATCCTTAAGGATGTCACCATCTTAGGAAAGGTAATAGGGGTTTTCCGCCATATTCACTAAAATGTGACATGATACTGCAACAGACAGTTGATTTTAGACCAAGCAACACTGTCTGATTATGGATGGTTGCTTAGTCCAACTGTAAAAGGGGAACAGAAATATCTGCTCCCCTTTTTCCTTGCTTGTTTTTTCTAACAATTTCTCTGATGTGATCATGTATGTGCTTGTGCAGTTGAAGATTAATATTGAGTCATATATTGATCCCGTTCCCAAGGATGAACCTGGGTTCTGAACATGTCCCACTCGATTTCTTTTGCTTCTACAAAATGTGTAAAGGCATGATCACCCAGCGCTTTCACAATTACCTCATCCTGTTTTAAGGCTTCGATTGCTTCTTTGAGGGTTGAAGGCAAGCTCTCAATCCCTGCTTCAGCACGATCTTGATCATTCATAACATAAATATTCCGGTCAGTTGGCTCTGGAAGCGGCAGCCTGTTCTTGATGCCGTCCAAGCCGGCAGCGAGCATGACAGCCAAAGCCAGATATGGATTGGCAGCAGGATCAGGGTTACGTAATTCAACACGTGTGCTTAATCCCCTTGAAGCAGGAATACGGACAAGGGGGCTTCTGTTTTTAGCAGACCAGGCAATGTAGCACGGTGCCTCGTAACCAGGAACCAAACGTTTGTAAGAGTTTACGGTTGGATTAGTGATCGCAGCAAATCCTTTGGCATGCTTCAGCAACCCTGCTAAGAAATGTTTGGCTGTTTCACTTAAACCCAGAGGATCGTTTTCGTCATAAAAAGCATTTTCGTTACCGCGGAACAACGAGAGGTGGCAATGCATGCCAGAACCGTTGATGCCATATATCGGCTTGGGCATAAATGTAGCATGCAGCCCGTGTTTTCTGGCAATAGTTTTGACCACCAGCTTAAATGTTTGGATGTAGTCAGCAGCAGTCACCGCATCGGCATACTTAAAGTCAATTTCATGTTGACCTGGTGCCACTTCATGGTGTGAAGCTTCAATTTCAAAGCCCATTTTTTCCAGGGTCAAGACAATATCCCGACGGCAGTTTTCTCCCAGGTCAAGGGGAGCCAGGTCGAAGTAACCGCCGTCATCGTTTACATCCAGCGTAGGCTCCAGGTTTTCATTGGTTTTAAACAGGAAAAACTCTGGCTCAGGGCCCACGTTCATGGTTGAGAACCCTAGTTCTTCAGCCTCCTTGAGCACCCGTTTCAAAACGTAACGAGGGTCACCGGCGAACGGTGTACCGTCAGGATTATACACGTCACAAATTAAACGGGCCACTTTTCCTTCATCAGTGATCCACGGAAAGATCATCCATGTATCCAGTTCAGGGTACAAATACATGTCCGACTCTTCAATACGGACAAACCCTTCAATAGATGAACCGTCAAACATCATTTTGTTATCCAGCGCTTTGGGTAACTGGCTAACTGGGATTTCCACATTTTTTATGGTTCCCAAGAGATCAGTAAACTGAAGACGAATAAAGCGGACGTTTTCCTCCTCTGCCATTTTTAAAATGTCTTCTTTAGTGTAGTTTTTGCGCACAGCAGGTTCCCCTCCCTAACAAATTTTAAAAATATATATAAAAAATAGATCACATAAAAAGAAAGATAATATGTGGTTAATTACGGAAGAAACGGGTCAGTTCACCTTGAATAAGGGAAACTTTCTCTTTAGACAACCCATGTAATAGCTCTCGCTTTAATAAGTCGTGAACTTCTTTATCTGTCAAATTCCGTTTCTTATTTTTGTTTTCATTTTCCGCTGGCACGATATTGGCTTCAGGGGCTTTTTTATTTTCGAAAATGGCTTTGATCCCGGCAATATTGACGCCCTGATCGATTAGTGCTTTGATTTCTAACAAGCGGTCAATATCGTTTAAAGAAAAAATCCGCTGATTTCCTTTGTTACGTGCCGGTTTGATCAAGCCTTGCTCTTCATAGTAGCGGATCTGCCGTGCTGTCAAGTCAGTTAACTTCATCACAATGCCAATGGGAAAAAGGGCCATATTGCGACGAATCTCTTGACTCATCAAGATCGCCTCCACCATTTTCCTCCAGCCCTTGTCATCAAGTGAAGTAATTGTTTGAATCTTTAACCTAACCCTAGTGTAAATGAAGTTAGCAAAGTTGTCAACACATGTTAGGTATTTTTACATAAAAAGTTCTACAAGCGGCCCAACCAAAAATGACCCGTGAAAACATAACTATAAGCTTAACAATCCTTTTTCCAGCAGTTCATTCAGGGCGAATAAAATACCAATTTTAACATGTTCGTAGGTTAATCCTCCCTGTACAAACCCTAAATAGGGCGGACGTAGCGGACCATCGGCAGATAATTCAATGCTTGCCCCCTGTATAAAGGTGCCCGCCGCCATAATAATCTCATCGTCGTATCCTGGCATGGGACTGGGATATGGGGTAACATGTGAATTAACAGGGGAGGCTTTTTGAATCCCTTGGCAAAAAGCAATTAGTTTTTCCCTGGAGTTAAATTGGATGGATTGTATCAAATCTGTTCGTTTTTCATTCCAGGCCGGCGTAGTTTTAAATCCCAGCTCAGCCAGCAAGGCAGAAGAAAAAATGGCTCCTTTTAACGCTTCTCCTACAATATGGGGGGCGAGAAACAGGCCTTGGTACATCTCCGGCAGCGTGTTCAGGTTAGCCCCTCCCTCCAAACCGATTCCTGGGGCAAACAGGCGGGTGCCCACCTGTTCAATCAGCGTCGTTTTACCCACAATATAACCCCCGCTTCTCACCAGCCCTCCTCCAGGGTTTTTGATCAAGGAACCGGCCATGATATCTGCTCCGACCTGGGTAGGTTCCTGCTCTTCTACAAATTCCCCGTAACAATTATCCACAAAAACAATGACCTCTGGCTTAATCTCCCGCACAAAGGAAATCATGTCCTGTATTTGGGCAATGGTAAACGAAGGTCGGTTGGCATAACCCCTTGAACGCTGAATGCCAATCACTTTAGTTCTTTCTGAGATTGCGGAGCGAATACCCTCAAGGTCAACGAGACCTTCTTCGGTTAAAGGGACCTCCCGGTAACCAATGCCATAGTCAGCTAAAGAACCAGGCACAGGGGAGGATCCTGCACCTGGTTGGCCAATCACTTGCTCTAGTGTGTCATAAGGTTTACCCGTGATATAAACCAGTTCATCACCCGGTCTTAGCAATCCAAACAAGCAGGTGGCGATGGCATGAGTGCCTGAAATAAGCTGGGGGCGTACAATAGCAGCTTCTGTCTGAAAGATGGTGGCATAGACCTTTTCCAGTACCTCCCGCCCCGTATCATCGTAGCCGTAACCTGTACTTGGCGCAAAATGATGATCGCCTACTTCATGGAGACGAAAAGCTTGCAACACCTTCCACTGGTTCAGTTCAACAATTTGCCGGATCTCATCCAATCTTGATTTAATTTTGGCTTCAGCTTGTTCAACGTAAGGTTTTAGTTGGTGGCCATAGTTTAGTTGGTCGTACACGCTCATTGTCTGCATGTCTCCTTGGTAAAATATTTCTCACACTAATAACCGGATTAATGCTGAATCCGAAACGGTTCAATTTTATTCTTCAAGGGGTGGTAAACGGGTAAATGCAGCGTGACCCGATAACCTTGTTGTCCCTCATCCCAAGTAAGCTGCTCCACAAAACCAACCTGTCGCAGCTTGGGAATGAGCTGGGCTTCGCTGGCAGGAAGCAAGAGCTGATAAGTGTGCATCTGTTGCTTCAATACCGTTTCAATCCGTTCTTTCACCCTCCAGCAATCATGGGGATCAAGTGCAGTAATATAGAGATCTTCAGGACGAACCATGAGTTCAGGAGCTGGAGGCAAGTCTTTTTTGTTAAAAATCCTTACAACGGGTATATGACCGGCATCCAGCTCTGTTAACAGGGATTCCACCACGTCAATCTGATCCTGATGGTTGTCATCATGACTATCAATCACGTGCAAAATCAGATCGGCCTCTTTCACCTCTTCGAGAGTAGAACGGAAAGCGGCAACCAGGGTTGTGGGCAAATCCCGAATGAAGCCGACAGTGTCCGTTAACAGAACAATATGCCCGGACGGTAAGCGCATTTGCTTCGTTAAGGGATCCAGCGTGGCAAACAGCTGGTTTTCCGTATAAGCCTCTGCTTCTGTCAGCTGGTTTAACAGAGTGGATTTGCCGGCGTTGGTATACCCTACCAGGGCCACTTGAAACATTTGCTGCTTCTTTCGCCGGGACCGGTAGCGTTTCCTGTGGGCAACAATCTTGTCCAATTCTTGTCTAATATCCCGGATACGGCGGCGGATATGGCGGCGGTCCAGTTCCAGTTTCGTTTCACCGGGACCGCGGGTGCCAATGCCGCCTCCGAGCCGGGACAGCTCCGTTCCTTTACCCACGATGCGGGGCAATAAATAATTAAGCTGGGCCAGTTCGACCTGCAACTTACCTTCTTTTGACCTGGCTCTGAGGGCGAAAATATCCAGAATGAGCTGAGTGCGGTCAATAACTTTGCAGGGCAGGAGCTGTTCAAGATTGTTGATTTGGCTGGGTGACAGCTCATCATTAAAGATGACCAGGTCTGCTTGGTAGGTTTCTACCAAACTGGCCACTTCCAGCACTTTTCCTTTGCCGATGTAATAAGCGGGATCAACCCGATCCCTCTTCTGGATCACCGTACACACTGCCTGGGCCTGCGCTGTCTCCGCTAATAAAGAGAGCTCATAAAGTGAGCTTTCAACTTCCCGCTCTTGTTGATGGGGTAACAGACAGCCAACCAATACGGCCTTTTCAATCATTCTTCCGTTCAGTCCTTTTTTCGTGTCTTGATCCTTGCTGGTACCAAAATTATGGTATCAAAACTGTAGCATCTTTTCTAGTTGAAGTAAGTACCATCTTCCAGCAGGATAAAATCTTCAGCAGACAGTGTGATTAACTCTTCACGGGTGTGGAACTCAGCAGACAGCATCCGCACGGCGTGTTCGCGGATGGCCTTCTCAATCACATTGCGTACCAGACGGGCGTTGCTGAAGTTGTGAGGGTTCAAGCGCATATCCTGTTCCAGGATCAAGCGCAGCTTTTTCCTGGCCGGAGCAGTTAACCGGTATTCGCGGTCCTCAGCCATGATGTCAGCAATGGCTAACAGTTCAGCAATGGTGTAGTTTTTAAACTCCAGCACAATGGGGAAACGGGATGGCAAACCAGGGTTGGATGACAGGAAATAATCCATTTCTTGTGGATAACCGGCTAAAATCAGGATAAATTGATCCCGGTAGTCTTCCATTGCCTTTACCAGGCAGTCAATGGCTTCCCTTCCGAAATCCTTATCCCCTCCCCTGGCTAATGAGTAAGCTTCATCAATAAACAAAATCCCTCCCAACGCTTTTTTAACGGTTTCCCGTGTTTTCTGTGCCGTATGACCGATATATTCCCCAACCAGATCTCCTCGCTCTACCTCTACCAGATGTCCTTTGCTCAACACCCCAATGTCGCGGAACATCTGGCTTAAAATCCTGGCCACTGTCGTTTTTCCAGTGCCCGGGTTTCCTTTAAAAATCATATGCAAGCTTTGGGATGTTGTTTTTAAACCCAGCTCTTTTCTCTTTTGGTTGATATATAACCAGGCATAGATTTCATAAATAAAGTCTTTTACATTCTCCAAGCCCACGAGGCGCTCAAGTTGTTTCATAGCCCGCTCCAGAATCATATGCTTTGGTGAGTCAGGGATAAACGCGCGCTGATGGGCAGCCTGTGGTTGATGAACTTGATGGGACGTTGGCATAAACTTAATGTTAATATGTCCCCCGTCGTGACGAATGACAGGCTTAGACACAATCGGTCACCTCTTTTTGTGTCAATGTATAAGTATCATACGCAGGAGCCCAGACAATGGTGACTCAAGGGCATAGACACTAGAATGGTAAAGTAATGTGGTATAATAGGGATTTGGTGAGGTGATGATGTATGCAATTAAAGCTGGAACGCATTGAGGACAAAGTAGAATTTTTTGAGGCAACCGACATAAAAACACTGGAGAAAAAAATTGACGAGCAAATTGAGAACAATAAAGCCCTGCTGTTGGAAGTCCATTCTGTCCAACATCAAGTGGCTTTTGATCCCCGGACTGGCCAGCCCTTGTATAGTGCTGTGGTTCATTTTAAAGCAAAAAAGTAAGAGATAATGCTACAGAGTGAAACGGACATGCCGCAATTCCCATCCTGCTTGCCGGTACGCTTCGGCAAGCCCTTTTTCTTTAATGGCTTGTTTGGGCACCTTTTTCAATTTAACACCGTAAGTGCAGCCCTCTTGTAAGGGAAAAGGGTTGAGTTGGATCGTTTCAGTATCCAGCCAGCGGGCCATGATGGTCTGATGGTCCAGGTGAGAAAAACGCTGTGGAAACCCCTGGCGGTACCAGCTGATCTCCTCTTCTTTGGATACACCTGGCCGGTTCAGGCACACATAGAGGGAAAGGTTATCACAAAATTGGAGCAAGTCAAAGTGGAATTTCAGATCGGCATCTTCCTGGGGAGTAGAAAGGTGTAAATCTTCTCTGATCAGCCGTTGCCGCTCTTTTTCTTCCTGCATGTACTGTTCGGCAGCCGGCTCGGATGTACTGGCAAAGAACGAACAGTAATGCATACTGCATAATAGGGCAGCATAAGGGCTGTATCTTTGGACCTCATCCACTCCCTTCCGGTAAAATGTCAATTTAGGACGCAAAGGAAATTCCATAAACGAATATGGTGCGTTTTCGGCATCGTTCCAAAACGGTGTGTGGTCGAGGTCAATCCAGCCCCGGTCATGCTCATAGATTGCATACAGGACATCCTGCCGTTTGGGGCTCCCATAAAAATGCCGGGGATTCCAGTTTGTGGCGATATCTCCGGAAAGCTGGGCGTGATCATACTGTTGAATCAGTACAAAATGATCCTGAAAATCAACGACGATCATGTTCTCACTCTCCATTCCAGATCAAGGGGAGTTTTGTTCTTGTTCCATCTCCCGTGCAATCCCTTCCACCATCTCTTGCAGATCTTCATCGACAATCTCAATTGTTAAGTCATAAAACTCAAACGGGTCCTCTTCTATATGATTCAGCTTGTATAGATAATGTTTCACATCATGACGAAGTTTTTGAACGTTAATCCCGTAATGATGGTCCGGATACGCCTCCAGCTTCTTCAAGCCACCTTCAAACAGTAATTTAGCCCCCTCAATGTTATTCCAACGGAAATGGTATAAACCTACTGCCACTTGGATCAGACCTTGATAAAAAGAATAACAACCTTCCTCCAGCCACAGTTCCTCCAGGACATCATGGCACTCGTAGTAATCCCTTTTAATGTTAAAATAGTACAGATATAATAGATACAAGTGATGGTAAATCATCCGATTCCCCTCATTTTTATCATCTTATGGTCGTGAGCGATAATGGTATTCTTTTTGGTCATAAAGCATTTGCAATACAACCGTCACTCTTTTATAATGAAGATAAAGAGAGCATTAAAATACGTTTTTAGTACCAGAATTAGCATGTTCTGATCATTAGAGTATATAATAAAAGGGAGCACCGGTGTTGCCGCACCGATGCTCAGACTGGCAACCATACCGCAAGAAGTGCGGTGGCCTTTGGGCAAGTGTTAAGTAACCTACCCTCAGCCTCCAACAGGGTGGGTTACTTCTTTTTTTGAGCTACGGCGATGACACTTACGATCAAAGAAGCAAAGGCGATCATAAGGAACATCGCTTCATAAGTTGTCAGCATACGGCACCACCCCCTTTCTTACCAAAATCAAGGGGTGGCCACCGCCCACCCTGCCTATATAGTTGCCTTTTTCATTATATCATTTTTCCATTATTTTCTCTATCTTGAGCTACAGAATGAACTTGTTCCGGCATCTTACACCTACCCTTCTGCATCTGCTTCTTCCCCATCCACCGGTTCAGCTTCTTCCCCGGGAGCAGTTTGGTTTATCACTTGTTGCTGTTGCCAAGTCTCCAGCTGCTTTTCAATTTCAGTCATAATCCGGCCTGCTTTTTCCCACTGACCAGCGCTCATTGCGTCCCGGTAGGCATTAAATAGATCGGCCAACTGATCAACCAAAGCTTCGGCAGTCACGATGAGTGGCGTTTGTTCGTCTTGGCCAGATTGCTGTCCATCCGCCCGGACGTCTCCTGCTTCCATTTCCAGCAGGCGGTCTATCGCCTCTTCAAAGGTGTCTTCCATCACAATGTAATCTTGATAAGCCACAATAATTTTCCCCACTTCAGGCAGTGAAGTGTGCGAGTCGGATTCAATATAGACAGGCTCCACATAAAGCAGCGTATCCTCTATGGGGATCACCAATAAATTGCCTCTGATGGTCCGTGAACCACCTTGTGACCAAAGATTTAATTGCTGAGAGATATACGGATCTTGGTTAATCCGGTTCTCAATTTGTTGCGGTCCGTAAACGGTCCGTTGTTTGGGGAAGCGGTACAAGAGCAGCTCACCATAGTATTCCCAATCGTTTCGCACTGCCAGCCAGGCAATCATGTTTTGCCTGTTATTCGGGGTAAAAGGCTGGATCAGGATAAACTCTTCCTGCTCTTCATCGGGTAGCTGCATGGTAATGTAGTAAGGTTCCATCAAAATATCTTGGTCATAATATTTCTCTGTGGGAAAAGCCCACATGTCTTCCCGGTTATAAAAAACTTCTAAATCGCTCATATGATAGGTTCTGAAGATATCTGCCTGATAGGTAAACAAATTGACGGGGTAGCGGAAATGGGCCCGGATGTCTTCTGGTATCTTTTCCTCGAACAAACCGGGGAAAATGTTCGCATACGTTTGCCACAGGGGGTCCTCCCGGTCAACAACATAAAAATGAACCTCGCCCGTGTAAGCATCTACGACTACTTTGACTGGGTTCCGGATATAATTGAAACCCGTTCTCACTGGTTCGGCATAAGGATAGTAGCGGGTGGTTGTATAAGCATCCACAATCCAAACCAACGTCCCGTCATTTCTGACCACAATATAGGGGTCTTGGTCATATTGCAAAAAAGGGGCAATGGACTTAATACGCTCCATAATATTTCGTTTTCTGAGCAGCTGGCTTTCTTCAGTAATCAAACCAGAGATAAAGATGCGCGGCGATTTTTCCTCCCAGGCATACACAAAACGATGAAAACGGGTCATAGGAATCCCGCTATCTGCAGTATAGCGGTAGGTTACATTAGAATCCCCTTCTGGATAATCAAACTCATCGACCTTGGTATTGACGATCACGGAGGAATAATTTTGTTCTCCAAAATAAATCTGGGGGCGGGTCACGTTCAGGCTGCCCTCAGGCGGCAAATTTTTAACCAAAAACTCCGGTTGCCCTTGAGGTGTAACATGGTTGACATGACTGGCCGCTATGCCATATCCATGTGTGTAGCGCAAAGTCCGGTTCACCCATGTTTGAGCCTGGGCGGGTAAGTTTTCCGTATTTAATTCCCTAGCCCCAATAAACACCTGGTGATACTCCCCATCTATCGGGTAGCGGTCCACATCTACATCATTAAACTGGTAGTACGTGCGGATGGTTTGCATCTGGTTGTACACATCAAGGAGGGGCCGTGGATCATTAATGCGCACATTATTTAAAGTGAGGCGGTTTCTCTCCAGCAACTCCTCCGATAGCACACCGCTGCCTGTATTGACATATTGGCGAATATTGTCCAAGCCATAGGCTTGGCGGGTATAGGTCAGACTATGTTCAAGATAGGGTTTTTCCCGCTCAAATTCATTTGGTGTGACCACAAACTGTTGTACACCCCAGGCGGCCAGTTGAACACCGATTAGCACAAGCACGTACAGGATTGGACCGGCTGCGATCAAGCGCCAGTTTTTTCTGTACAGGCCAACTAAGATGGCCACCGCAGCCATGACCGGTGTCACGCCCAAAAGATAGGCAGAGGGAATATTAATCACTACATCTGTGTAGCTGGCGCCGTAAACTACACTTTTCTGTTGAAAGCCATTAATCGTATCGCTTAACACGGTGTCGTAGCGGCCCAAAAAATGTTTCGTTCCCAGAAGCCCTCCTAACAACATCACGCTCAACGTAAACTGGATCCTGGCTCCCCGATCCCTCCACAACAACTTGGCTAGCCCGTAAGCTGTACCTTGAATGATTAATATGACGATCACCAAACCAAGCAATGAACTGACCACAAAATTCCAGAAAGGCAAAGAATAAACATAGAAGGCGATATCATGACCAAAAATAGGATCTCTGACCTGAAATGACACTTGGTTTTGATAGGTTAAAAACCGCTCCCAACCTAATCCTTGGACAACACTTGAACCCAATAAACCGTAAAGGGAGGCCATAACAAGACTGCTGATCATAAACAGCTTGCGCTGACGGAATATGAATGGTAATTCCTCAGGGAAAAAGTGGTGTAAATAGGCGCGTCTGATGCCTAGCAGGGTCAGGAATAACGTACAGCTAAATAACAGGAAACCTGCAGCAAATAGCAGGATACGTGCAGATAGGATGGTGATAAAGACATCGCTATAACCCAATGAATCCATCCATATGTATTCAGCCAACAAAGAAAATAAAAAGTCACCAATCACGAAAATCATCAAAAACAGACCGGCTGCAGCAAGCCAGTATGCTTTTTTCTTGTTTAATTTTTTCTTGGGCTGATAATCGTGATAATGATAAACCTTAAACTTCAAAAGCGCTCACCCCTTATCAAAACCATGAGATCAGACAGTCCCATAAAAATTAAAGCCTCCCCTCCACCGCTTAAGTGTAAGGAAGGCTTGCGTTCACGTGTTTAACACTCTTCCGGTTTTCCGGCATCTTCCGCTGTCCGGAAGGAAGTTCCACAACCACAGGTGGCAATGGCATTGGGATTATCGATGGTGAAACCCCCGCCCATCAAATTTTCTTTGTAGTCGATTTTGGTCCCTGCCAAAAATTTTTTGCTGTTTGCGTCCACAACGATGGTGATTCCGTTTTGTTCAAACACCTCGTCGCCATCTTTTTTTTCTGTATCAAATCCCATACCATAGGTCAATCCGCTGCATCCGCCATAGGTGACACCGATACGCAGGTATGGGTTACCTTCTTCTTCAGCCAGCATTTCTTTAATTTTAGCACTAGCACTCTCGGTAATGGTGATCATTTTTAAGCTCCCTCCTTATGGAGTCTTTATGATTATTATAACGCGTCAAATAAACAGACACAAGAACGATGATCCTCTTCATTTATTGTGGCAATTTATTGTGGCACTGTACACCAATTATACTTTACAGGCTGCGTATCTATCTGTTCAAAAATATGATAAAATATGAACTAAAAGCGGTGATAACCCATTAGCTTTTGAAAGGGTGAAAACGATGGATTTATTAAACAAAAATAAAAAGAACAAATCACAATTTACAATTTTGAACAATGATTCTACAGATGGACATGGCGGTTTTGGGGTAGGCACACTCAACTTGAATAATGTTTCTCCTGTCATCATTGATGTAGAGAATGAACGGGCTTTTGTAGACATGGGTGCTTTACATGCCAGAAGTGAAGTGGAAAAGCGGATCAAATTTACCCCTAATAAAGAAGAGGTGCCCAATGGCCGCCCCTACTGGATCGTATGGGTCACTGTGGATCGTAATGAGCATGGACCCTATTACGCCGGGGTAGCTGCTTGTGAGATGACAGTGGACCGGGAAGCACGGCGGGGCTACAAGAATTTAGCCGAACATGTCAATCATATGGACAAAGCGCTTAAACGCAAAATCGTGGTTAACCATATGGATAAGAAGTCCAAGAAAATCCTCAAGGATTTTCTCCAAAATCATAATCAAAACATGTGGGAGCATTCCAGTGAAGATCTCAAGCAACAACTGGAAGCCTAAAGCATAACAAAAAACGCTTGGCTGATGTGGAAGTCCAAGCGTTTTTTGTATGTTAATCTTTGTGATTACGCTTCGTGGGCTTTGTCGTATAAGGCATGCAGCTTGGCGATAATGCTCTCCATATCACTGTCCTCGATTTCATGGCGCTGTACCATGCCCACGATTTTTCCATCTTTTAACACGGCAAATGAAGGTGATGAAGGCGGATAACCTTCAAAATATTCCCGGGCTCGTGCTGTTGCTTCCTTATCCTGTCCGGCAAAGACGGTGAACAGATGATCAGGCTTTTTGTCGTAATTAAGGGATTGAACAGCAGCGGGGCGGGCCAATCCGGCTGCACAGCCACAAACAGAGTTCACCACTACCAGCGCCACCCCTTTGGCAGACCTAAACGCTTCGTCTACTTCTTCCGGTGTTTTTAATTCTACAAAGCCGTGCCGGGTCAGCTCTTCTCGCATCGGACGAATCATCAGATCCATCTGATTTTGGAAAAACATATTCATCCGCACTCACCTCCTTAATATGATGGGGTTTTTATTTTTCCTGCTCATGATTGAGGGATACAGGACGGGCTGGTGTAAAGGTAGAAATGGCATGTTTATACACAAGTTGTTGCTTTCCTTCAGAATCGATCACGATAGTGAAATTATCAAAGGCTTTGACAAAGCCTCTAAGTTGATACCCGTTCACAAGATAAACTGTAACGGGAATATTCTCTTTGCGAATCTGATTTAAAAAGAAATCCTGAATATTGACGTTTTGTTTCATCTTTCTATGTTCCTCCTCATTTTTTGCTTACTTTAATCTATTCTAGATCATCTGCCATTTTCCTGCCACATAGTGGATAATATTTTTGACCACCGCAGAAAACTGGCGATGATCGGTTACCTCAAACCAGCGAATCTCGTCCATGCGCCGGAACCAGCTGAGCTGCCTCTTGGCATACCGCCGTGTGTTGCGCTTGATCAATTCCACGGCTTCATCCAATGTCAATTCGCCCTCTAAATAACGAACAATCTCTTTATAGCCGATTGCCTGCATGGACGTAGACGATTTTGGCACCCCTCGTGCTAGCAGTTGTTTGACTTCTTCCACCAAACCTTGTTCCATCATTTGGTCTACCCGTTGATTAATGCGTTGGTACAGTTTTTCCCGTTCCATAGTTAACCCAATCATGACAAGATCATAGGGAGAACGGCGGTGCCAGTCCTGTTGATAGTGTGCCATGCTTTTGCCTGTTGTCTCCAGAATCTCCAGCGCTCGTATCACCCGCCTGGTATTGTTTGGATGCAGCCTGGCCGCATAGGCCGGATCACGAGTTTGCAATTCTTTGTAAAGAGCCTCTTTGCCGTGTTCAGCTAAAAATCTTTTCCACTTTTCCCGCAGGGCAGGGTTGTTCTTCTCAGCAAAGTGGAAGTCATGGGTGACCGCTTGCACATACAACCCTGTCCCTCCGACCAAGATGGGAAGCCGCCCTCTTCTATTGATTTCCTTGATATAAGACTTTGTCAAGTTCTGAAAGTGAGAGACAGAGAAGTCCTCATGGGGTTCAAGGATATCGATCAAGTAATGGGGAATGCCTTCCTTTTCTTCTTCCTTAATCTTGGCTGTCCCGATATCCATCCCTTTATATACTTGCATCGAATCTCCTGAAATGATTTCCCCATCAAAGGCTTTGGCCAGCTCAATACTTAATTTTGTTTTCCCAACTGCCGTGGGACCCACAATAGATAACAACCGGTCTTTATTCATGATGATCGGACTCCAAGTCTATAATCCCAAACCAAAAGGAGGCATGGGGACGAATAAGGGGAGTAAAACCTAAAGCTTCAAAACGAGGGCTTTCCCGGGAGTCTTTCAGCACAATACGCTTTCTAGCCACCCGCCTTGCCTCTTGGATCGCTTCAGGTTTGAGTTCTTCATAGTTAGCCAGCCGTTTTAATGGGGCGATTCCCATCGAGCGCTGAACGGTTCGTTCAAACATGGGATCAAAATAGACCACATCAAACTGATTGTCAGCACATTGTTTGAGGTAAGACAAATGATGATTACAAATCACTTCAATGCGCCGCATCGCTTCATTGACGGCCTTTTGCTCAGTCTCAAATGTTTTAAGACCGTCTTGCACAATACAGGCCAGTACTGGAACAGACTCTATGCCTACCACCCTGCCTTTTTCGCCAACAATATAGCTGGCTACAATGGCATCGGCACCTAAGCCAAGGGTACAATCTAAAACGGACATACCCTCTTTAAGCCCCGCTGCTTTTGCTAAAGGGTCCTCTTCCCCCCTCATCAGGCGGCGGATGCGCAACATTGCAGAGTTAGGATGAAAGAAAAAAGGCTTCTCCTTCCCATCACAAAAAGCACATTTGATTCCTTCTGATGTCACGAGTACAATATGATCCGCTTCATACGTACGGCACAGAGCCTGAATGGAGTAAGATCGCCGCTTAACGAACGGAACACCCAGCCTTTGGGCCACTTGCTTGGCTTTAGATTCGAGATGGTCTTGTTTTCTTGCTGTGGTGACTAACATGGCTACATCACTCTTTTAAACATTTTTTCGATCTCATATTTGGTGAGTAACACCGTAATAGGTCGTCCATGGGGACAAGTGAAGGGATTGGAACTGAGTCGAAGCTTCTCAAGCAAAGCTTCCATCTCCTTGCGGGTCAAATACTGATTCGCTTTAATGGATTGTTTACAAGCCATCATTTTAGCCACTTCGTCCCTAAAGGTCATCCACTCCAATTTTCCCTTGTGATGAATAGCAAAATCAATCATTTCCCGAATCAACGCTTCTTCTTCACCCTGTGGGAACCAATTAGGATGAGACCGGATCATATATGCATGATGCCCAAATTCTTCTAAAAATAGACCTGCTTTTTCCAGTATGGGTTGATGCTTTTTGATGAGTGCAGCCTCACCTGCGGTAAATTCGAGAACCAGCGGAATGGCCAGTTCTTGACTGGCTCGCTCTGTCTGATTCAGTTTCTCTGTGAAATGTTCATACCATATTCGTTCTTGTGCGGCGTGCTGATCGATCATGTACAGCCCTTCTTCATTCTGGGCTAGAATGTATGTGCCGTGAAGCTGGCCTATAGGGTACAATAGGGGGATCTTCTCAGCTGGCCGCTTCATTTGTTCAGCAACAGGTTGCTCCATTGCCTTTACTGCGGGGGGTTCTGCGACAGGATGAGATGTCTGTTTTCCAAGCTTTTCTTCCTCTTTCACAGGTAAACCTTCTGTTTCGGCATATTCGCCGCTTTGATCGTGAATCTGGTCAGGCTGAGAAGAATGCTGTACATGGGATTGATGAACAGAGTTGCCATCATTTGGTTTTTGAACTTCCTCAGGACGAGAAGGTTTTTCCTGTGGCAAACTCAGGTCGAGCGTTTGCTGGACAGGCTTGTGTTGACCTTGTGTACGCCGTTTCATACTGGATAAAGGCGAAGGAATGAGGCAATGTTCCTGTAACGTTCGTTTTATTTCTTCCTCCAGCCATTCTAACAGTTCATTCTCTTTACTCAGCCTGATCTCCAGTTTTGCTGGGTGGACATTGACATCCAGTAAGCTGGGATCCATTTTCAGGCTCAAGAGTACAACCGGGTAACGGTGTGCCGGCAATAAGGTGTGATAGGCTTGTAAAATGGCTCTGTTAATCCCTTGATGCTTAACAAAGCGGCCGTTAATAATAACGGTCAGATAATGCCTGTTCGCCCGGGTTAGGTCAGGCTTGCTCAAAAAGCCTTCTGCTTCAAAATCCAGATGGGCCGCCTGAAAAGGAAGCATCTGTTTGGCTGCTTGATGTCCGTAAATATGAGCCAATATGTGCAACAGGTTCCCATTCCCACTGGTTGAAAGCAGGGTTCTTCCGTTATGCCGCAAGCGAAAAGAGATGGTGGAGTGGGCCAGGGCCAAACGGTTGATCAAGTCGCTGATATGGCTTAACTCAGTGTGAACGGTTTTTAAATATTTGTAGCGGGCAGGGGTATTAAAGAACAAGTCGGTCACTTCCACCATGGTGCCTTGGCGGAGAGGGGCATCTTCAACCGTTGTCACTTGCCCTCCCTCCAAACGGATGAGCGTTCCCTTTTCGTCTTGTCCGTTCCAAGTCTCTAGCGTCACTTTGGAGACGGCAGCGATGCTGGGTAACGCTTCTCCTCTAAATCCCAAGGTTTTGATCCGGAACAAATCCCTTTCCGTTTTAACTTTGCTGGTGGCATGACGTTCAAAAGCCAATTGACTGTCTTGACGGGACATGCCGGTCCCATTATCTGTCACCTTAATCCGCTTTAAGCCCCCATCCTCTACCTCCACGTCAATGACTGTGCTTTGGGCATCAATGGCATTTTCAACCAGTTCCTTAACGACTGAAGCAGGACGCTCCACTACCTCCCCCGCAGCAATTTTATTGGCCAGATCTTCGCTCATCACCTGGATGTGGTTCATGTTCTACCCCCTTTACGCTTCAGGTGTTGCTGCAGGCGGTAAAGGGTGTTTAATGCTTCAAGGGGTGTCATATTGATTAAATCCAATGTTTCAATTTCCTCTAAAATTTCTTGCTGCCATTTTGGCTCCCGCCTGTACGGCTCTTCCTGTGCTTCATCTCCAAACAGAGAGAGCTGCACAGGACCCTTGTCCCTGTGCGTTCCGTGCTGATCGGTGGCCACAGCTGTTTCTGCTTTGGACTCTAATACCTGTAAAATAGCAGCTGCCCGTTCTATTACAGCCTTGGGCATACCTGCCAGCTCAGCAACATGGATTCCATAACTGCGATCTGCTTTCCCTTCCAACACTTTATGTAAGAACGTAATACGCCCTTCATGTTCAGAACAAGCCACATGAATATTTTTAACTCGCTCCAGTTCCTGTTCCAGATCGGTCAATTCATGATAGTGGGTAGAGAATAAGGTTTTGGCTTGCACTTGGTGATGAATATACTCTATTACGGCTTGCGCCAATGACATGCCATCATACGTTGACGTTCCCCGGCCAATTTCATCAAGTAAAATCAAACTGTTCGGGGTAGCCTTGGTAATCGCCCGTTTGGTTTCCATCATTTCAACCATAAACGTGCTTTGACCGCCAACCAGGTCATCTGCTGCCCCAATACGGGTAAAAATTTGGTCAAAGATAGGTAAAGTTGCCTCTTTAGCCGGGACAAAACAGCCCATTTGGGCCATGATGACGATCTGGGCCAGCTGTCGCATATACGTGCTCTTACCAGCCATATTAGGACCAGTAATCAACAAGATCTGCCGGTCTTTATCATTCATGTAGAGATCATTGGCCACAAACTCCCCGCTAGGCAGCACCTGTTCCACCACAGGGTGGCGCCCTTCTTGGATCACCAGTTCTCCATTCTGGCTAAAGCGGGGTCGAACATAATGGTACTTCTCACTGACCTTGGCAAAAGAGCATAAACAGTCAATCTGGGCAATGATACCGGCCAGTTTTTGTAAACGGTCCGTATAGTTTTTCACTTTATCTCTTAATTCTATAAATAACTGATACTCCAATTCAATGGCCCGTTCACTGGCATCCAAAATTAATGCTTCTTTCTCTTTGAGCTCAGGCGTAATAAACCGTTCGGCATTACTCAAGGTTTGCTTACGTTGGTAACGTCCCTCATCAAGAAGATGGACATTGGCTTTAGTCACTTCAATATAATAGCCGAACACTTTATTATAACCTACTTTTAACGATTTGATCCCCGTCCGTTCCCGTTCCTTCTGTTCAAGTTCAGAGATCCAGTTCTTTCCTTCCCGGCTTGCTTTGTTCAGCTGGTCTAGCTCCTCGTTATATCCTGGCTTAAAGATGCCCCCTTCCTTAATCGTAACTGGAGCATCCTCTGAAAGGGACTGGTCCAGTAATCTGACCAACTCCGGACAAGGGTCTATGGAATCGATAAGGGGATGCATACAATTGTTCGGCAACTGGTCAAGCTGCTCCAACAGATCGGGAAGCGCCTGTAAAGACCGTTTCAATTGCAACAAATCCCTTGGTGTAACGTTGCCAAAAGCCACCCTGGCCGCCAAACGCTCCAGGTCATAAACCTCTTTTAAAATGAGCATGATTTCTTCACGAACCAAGGGGTTGTTCACCAATGTCTCAACAATATCTAAGCGCTGTTCTATTAACTCCTGATCAAGCAAGGGTCTTGTCAGCCATTTTTTAAGCAGTCGTCCACCCATCGCTGTAGAGGTTTGATCCAAAAGCCACAATAATGATCCTTTCCTGCTGCGCTCACGCAATGTTTCCAATAACTCAAGATTACGTTTGGCATGGGTATCCAATGATAAATAGGCCTGAGGCCGGTAATAATGGAACGGTTGCAAATGATCAACAACCTTTTTTTGGGTATCCAGCAAATACTCATACATGAGCACCAGAGCTTCGTTGATCACTTCGCTCTGTGTTGAGGCCGTTTGAAGCCTCAGCCATTCAGAAGCATTGACGACGTCCGCTGAACCAACTTCCCGCACGGTTATAATGCCTGGGTAGTGTTGTTTCAAACCCTTGATTTCATTTTGTGAAAAGGAAGTAGACATAATGACTTCTTTAGGTTGAAAATGACTGACCTCTTCAACAAACAACCCCCAATCCCCTATTTCGGTGCCTGTCACTTCGCCTGTAGACAAATCGCAGCCTACCACAGCATACAGGTCAGGTGCTTTGGTCAAAAACAACATGAAATTATTTTCATCTTCAGCTAACATGCTCTCTTCCATTAAGGTGCCCGGGGTAATCACACGCACGACTTCGCGCTTGACCACCCCTTTGGCCTCTTTGGGGTCTTCTACCTGCTCACAGATGGCTACTTTATGGCCTTGATCAATCATCTTTTTTATGTATTGGTTGGCTGTATGATAGGGAACGCCGCACATCGGGATTTTTTCACCACTTTTTCCCGCTGGGCGGCTGGTTAACGTAATCTCCAGGATTTGGGCTGCCCGCTTAGCATCCTCAAAGAACAATTCATAGAAATCTCCCAGACGAAAAAACAAAAAAGCATCAGGATATTCCTTTTTAATCGACAAATATTGCTCCATCATCGGTGTGTAGTGTACCATGGCTTTCCTCCACTATACTTGAATCTATTTATTGATTATAACATAGATAGACTAGAGTGAAGTCAAGCGCCATGCAGGCCGAATATCCTGATACTCATCCCAGCGATAGTGAGCTTCAATCAGCTGATAGAATGGATCTAGCTCGTGCTGGTATTCCCTATAAGAAGGACAGCGCAACTTTAACTCCTGCCACAGTTGGTGAACAATGCCTCTCAATTTATCTTGTTCCTCCTGGTAAAAATCTGTTTGAACTCGCCAATTATTCAGCGGCATCCACTCCAGATGCTGGTAATCATTGGCTAATACCTTGGCTAAACAAACCACCCCTTTTGCGATCCGGGGACGAACCAGCCAGCTTGGAGGTGTCCTGTATTCAAAACCCCCGTGAAATTGCTCACGTATATCCCCTATATAGCCGTACTTCGGGCGACGGGAAAGAGAGATAGGGCTTTCCATTAAAAATAAAGGCAGTGTCAGATAATTATCCAGCGCACGGACAAAACGGGTATTGAGCGGAACACCGCTAAAATGAAGGTGCCCCCCTATGGGAAAACCCTTCAGCGGTTTGCCCCCGGCCAGCCATTGGATGTCAGGGTTATTGATTTTCCTCTCCGCAAGCCGCAGGCACAGAAAAATATTTTTAAAAAGCTCCCTGGGATCAGGACTATGCTTAGGTCTAAGTTCAGCAATAGGATGTTTGTTGCGCCGGCCAGGAATCCAGATTGAATCGTAGCCCACCCTGCCCAACTTGGGAAAATAGTTAGAAGCTAAAACATACTTCCCATTCCGGTGCCTTAAAACAAACTCTAAATCGGCTCCCAGAACGGGATTATGGTGTTGGGCATATTCTGTTACTTGTCTTTCAATCAGACGATTCAAAGCTTCCTTATTGCCAGGAGGAATACGGTTGCTCATACGCCACACACGGTACCGGGGTTTGACGGAAAACACCCCCACATCAACCAATCCTAAATCATAGCCTAATGAATATAAAGCACGTATAGCCAATTGCCGAGATTTTCTGACATCCCGTGTAGAGGTTTGAAGCGGCAAAGCACGAAAAGAACTTCTCCGGCCAGGCCGGGTTTTTAACAGGGGGCTGTTTTCTTCTCCGCTTTGGTCTGCTTGCCAAAGAGCAAAACACTCCAATTGGCAAATGGCAAAGCGCAATATTTTTTTCGGTCTTGGATCTTTATCTCTAACAACCGCAATTCCGCCTGACTGCAGCAAGTTTTGTTCAAGTTGCTTTTCCGTTTCAGTAGGAGGAGGCACATATAAGCGAAGTTCAATTTTTCCTGGTGGGTATCGGTCAACCTGATCAGGATCCGCGATGACATAGGGAAAGTCCAGCTCTTCCAATTTGACGGTCATATGAATACGAGCTCCTCTGCTTAGAGTCGATCAACCCTCCTACGTATCAAGATATGCGACGCCACTAAAAGAGTGAGCAAAGAAAAATGGAGGATGAACCCTCCACTTTACATAATAAATATTAAGTTAATCCAATTCATCAATCACAATGTCAGGATCCAATTCTTCGAACTCTTGATCATCCTCAAAGGAAAATTCCTTGTCATCATCCAATCCTTCACAACCACCTGGGCAAACCACGACACACACCTTAGTCTCACCGATCACCTCAACCAAAAACTCGCGTTCCACTTGAACAAGGACAGCATCTCCAGTGTTTGCAATTGTCGCCTCACACGCTGTTGGTTGTTGAGTCGCCCTGGCATCAACCTCTAATTCGCCATCCAGATAGTTTTTATCCATCATGGTGAGCGGAACTTGATCAACATAGCTGACTGTTTCAGTTGCCACTTGTGTTTGTGTGTTTTTGTTGTATGAGTACCAAATGTTGATGTCGTAAGAACCACTTACTTCAACTATGTCTCCCCCATTGGAAGCTGTATAGGTATGATTAATAATCCAACAGCCCAAGATGTTGGTGGGTGCATGAGCTGGAGTGATGGTGTGAGTAGCTTGAGTAAATTTACGACCCCTACCACAAACTGCTTTGGTAACAATTTCACGACATTGAATATCTCTTTCTGTTTGAGACATTAACGCTACCTCCTCCATACATCGCGTTCAGTTAATTGTATGCATGACAATCGTCTATGGTGCAAAAAAGGCACTGAATTTCTTCAATGAAATCCAGTGCCTGTATCAAGAACGCGACAAAGGAGGCCTTTGTGTCAGTTTAACAGAGCAGGGATTATCGAATGGGGCAAGAGAAGTTAGACCCTCCTCCGGTCTCTCCTGTGAGCACATTGCCACCTGTTGATTCAATAATTTTATCGGTAACCGTATTAGAAATGATATTGGTCACCATCTGTAACAAATCATTGACATCTCTCTGGGATTGTTTAAACTCTTGGACAATGGGAATCTGATCCAACTCTTGGTGAAGTTGTTCCAATTTGGCTTCTGTTTCTTCCAAAGCCTTACTTTTTTTGTAATGTTCATAGTGAACAGCATGCTTTTGCAAGCGCTTGATCTCGGCAATCAAACGTTGCACTTTTTCATTTTTTTTAATCTGTTGCTCGGCCCGTTTAAAGAAATCCACTTCTGCAGACTGGGCAATGAGAACGGCCAATTTTTCCGCTTGCTCAATAATTTCTTTCCGGGTCACAATTTCAGACTTTGACATAAATCATACCTCCACTGGCTGAACCTGTTCTCCTTTTAATGTCCATGTTTGAGGTTCAGTGATTTTTACATGAACAAGCTTGCCAATTGCATCTTTAGAACCTTTAAAGTTGACCAGTTTGTTGGTTCGTGTCCGGCCGGCCAGGACATCTGGGTTATTTTTGCTTTCCCCTTCAACCAACACTTCAACAACCTGTCCTCTTAAGGCTTCATTCTTACGGCGGCTGATTTCATTTTGCAGGGCATTCAGGCGGTACAGCCTCTCTTTTTTCACATCTTCTGGTACATTGTCCTCCATTTGAGCAGCCGGAGTGCCATGGCGCGGAGAATAGATAAAGGTAAACGCCGAATCAAATTTTACCTCTTTAACCAGGGAGAGAGTGTCCTCAAACTGCTCCTCTGTCTCGTTGGGGAAACCGACAATAATGTCTGTGGTCAGAGAAACATTTGGAATGGCTGCCCTGATTTTACGGACAAGCTCTAAATATTCTTCCCGTGTATATTTCCGCCCCATGAGTTTGAGAATCTCATTGTTTCCTGATTGAACAGGAAGGTGAATATGCTCAACCAGGTTGCCGCCTTTGGCTAGCACTTCAATCAGTTCATCATCAAAATCCCACGGATGGCTTGTTGTAAACCGGACCCGGGGAATATCAATTTTGCGGATGTCATCAAACAGATTGGCCAAACGGTAGCGGCGGTCTGTAAAATCTTTGCCATATGCGTTCACATTTTGTCCTAGGACCGTAATTTCCTTATAGCCTTGTCGGGCCAGTTCACGCACTTCAGCCAGCACATCTTCTGGACGGCGGCTGCGTTCTTTCCCTCGGGTAAATGGCACGATACAGTAGGTGCAAAACTTGTCACAGCCGTACATGATATTGACCCAGGCTTTGATGCCCCCTTCTCTTTTCTGAGGAAGATTCTCAATGATATCTCCCTCTTTGGACCACACTTCGATGACCATTTCTTTGGAAAGGATGGCATCACGCAAAAGAACCGGCAACCGGTGGATGTTATGCGTGCCGAAAATCAGATCGACATGATGATAGCTGCGCAGTATCTTATTCACCACCGCCTCCTCTTGGGACATGCAGCCACATACGCCCAAGATCAGCTCTGGTTTTTCTGTTTTTAAACGTTTAAGCCGGCCAAGCTCACCAAACACTTTGTCTTCTGCATTTTCACGGATGGCACAGGTGTTATAAAGAATTACATCCGCCTCTGTTTCATCTTCTGTTGGCGTATAGCCCATGCTTTCCAGCAAACCGGCAATGTGCTCACTGTCATGTACATTCATTTGACACCCATAAGTAACCAGCAAGTACTTTTTACCCTTGCCGATATCAAGCATCTCTTCAGGTATCTCTGCTTGAAACACCTTAATATCTTCTTTGCCGCGCCGGCGTCCTTCTTTAAAGTCCGGCTCAGAATAAATGGTCACTTGGCGTCCTTTTATGCGTATCCGTTTACGGTTATTCTCTTCGGAAATGACTTTAAAGGAATCAAAGTATTTGCTGTAGTCTTTTGCCATCTATATCAACTCCTACAACAAGGATGCATTTGTTTTCTATAACATATACATTATAACGAAATTTAAAATGATGGGCAAACGAACAGTTTGGTTAATTTAGCATCATATAGCAAACGAGAAAACACAACAGATAACAAAAGGAGACTGTCTGCCAGTCTCCCTCATCCGCCGATAATGGCCCGCAACATATTGGTTGTTTCACCGGGTGGATAAATCACATAAAGTAAGAGATAAACAGTAACGCCGGTCACAGCTGTTAAAAACCAGATCACCGAGGTTAAGGGTCCAATCCGTTTATGCTGGTTATATTGTTTCTTAAAACCATAGTAAAGTGTTAACAGGCCCAATACAGCGGCTAATGTGGCCAGAACAATATGGAAAAGCAAAAAAAGATGATAATATGGCGCGACATGGTCTGGGCCGCCAAAAGCGGTATTGCCTATAAAAATGGTTCTGGACATATAAATAACAAAAAATATCACAGCAAAGATTGAAGCAAATGCCATCACCTGAATATGACGCTTCGTATCCCCACGCCGGATCACAACCCAGCCTATCGCGACCAGAATGGCACTGATCACTATACATAAAGTGCTTATCAGGGGTAAAATGTATGCCATGGAATCCCTTCTCCTTCAACTACCAGTATCCTTAAGCTCTTCTGACACTGACAAATACTGACAAAATAAAGTTTTAGTTGCTCCGTTGGGTAGAAGGCTGTTTGATCACAACATGATTGGACTGAGAATGACTGGTTACATAGCCTAAATCTTTTTCTTCAACGGGATCAATTTCTCGTCTGCTACGCTCCTTTTGCGCCCACTGGAAATAGATGATAATTAAGGCTGTTGCGAACGCAGCTTCCTGGACCAGCTTCATGATCACGCCCCCCAATTGCTGGTCATCCAAAAGAGAGAGTGTAGCAAATATTTGGGGTGCGTCGATATAGGTGGTATACAGGATCTTTTGGGCAAATATAACCAGTGCACATACAGGCGTGATCAAAACGCTTCCTGTAATAATGTAGCCAAATTTGCGCAAAAAGGTCGATTGCCGTTCACCAGACAATGGGCTGATAATGGGCCACCACATGAAACAGGCTGCCACAAAGAGAAAAGAATGATAAACGGCATGCAGCCAGTGGTATTGCATCACTGTGTCAAACACAATGGGTACATGGTAAAAAGACAAAAAGGCATTAAAGTTTATCACGGCTACAAAAGGATGAGTCATAAAGGCAAACACGCTTTTCACAGTCCGTACACTTAACAAAGCATTCCATCCCCATTGTGGGATACCAATAATCAATAGCGGTGCCGCCACCATGTAACTGACAGCCATCTGCAGCATATGGGCACTAAACAAATAATAGTATCCCAGCACATGAATCGGTGTGCCGTGGACAAGATACAATATCAGCAGTGCTGACAGAAAAGCCGCTTTTTTCCCCCGGGACACGGGAGCGGTTGCAAAGGGCAATTGTTCTCGCAGCCGATCTGTCAAAAGCAGATAGAGCATCCCAACAACAAGCAGTACAGCCAATATATCTGGACGCCACAGCTCAAAAAAGCTGTAATTGTTCAGCGCATCACGCAATGTCATGGCCGAGATCTCCTTTCTCCAGCCTGCACAAAAGCCGATTAAACAACCAATTAATCATTTATGGGTTCAACCATATTTTAAAACCCCTGCATGTCCTTTGCAAGCAATGACAAGGAATTGTCAAAGTACATGCCAGGGGTTGAATGATCATCAGATATATGTTTTACCACCAAATCAATAACATCAAAGCGGCAATGGTCAGGATAGCCACAAAAACACCGCTGAACATAAATAGAATGGGATATTCGCTGCCTTTCTCATTCAAGTGCATGAAAATGAACAGTTGCAAAATAAACTGTATACATGCCAGCAACAGAATGAAGGGAACCGCAAAACCGGCCGGAATTTGCTCACTGGCCACTGCAACAAAGGCCATCGCCGTTAACACGATCATTAAGGCGAATGACACATAGAGCTGCATGTTCTCTTTCTTTTCAGCCTGCTTGTCTCTAATGGTTTCGTCAACTGTATGCCGCCCGTGTGAGGTATGATTCACATTGGCCATCAGCTTAACCCACCTTTCCCATGAGGTAAACCAGGGTAAAGACGAACACCCACACTACGTCTACAAAGTGCCAATACAGGCTAGCCACATAAAATTTAGGTGCCGTGTAGGTATTAATACCTTGTGTGCGGGAGCGGATCAACAGGGTTGCAAACCACAGCACACCAAAGGTCACGTGAGCCCCGTGGAAGCCAAGAAGGGTGTAGAAAGCAGAAGCAAAAGCACTTGTCGTATACCCAAGTCCCTCATGAACGACAAACTGATAAAACTCATAAATCTCCAATCCAAGAAATGCCAAACCCAACAAAATGGTGATCCAGAACCACAACTGCATTCTGGCAAAGTCATTGCGCTGCATTGCTTTGATTCCCAAAACACTGGTCATGCTGCTGAGCAACAGAATAAATGTCATCAGCGCTACGTATTCTAAATGAAACAGATCCTGGGGCCCAGGGCCACCTTGCGTTGACCCTTTCAGGCCCAAGTAGGTCCCAAACAGGGAAGCAAATAAGACAACGTCACTTCCGATAAAGAACCAGAAGCCAAGAATTTTGTTTTTACCTTCCAACGTGGCTTTTTCAGGATGGGCAGGAAGACTGTTAGTCTGGTTCACCTGCATTATGCCCCAACCCCCTTATCCATACCCTCATCATGCGGTTCGATATGATGACCGTGGTCTTCAATGACAGAGCGCAAGAACATGCACAGCAGCGTTCCGGCAATGCCAACACCGGCAATGGTAAACGGAATCACATTGGATTCATAGAAAGAATGCAAGCAGAAACCGAATCCGGCGATGAACAGCGCAAAAGCCATAATAAACGGTAAAATGGATGGATTAGGCATATGAATAGGACCTAAAGGCTCAGCAGGAATAATTTTGCCGTTACCTTTAGTTTTCTCCACAAACAGCGGGTCCAATCCACGCACTTTAGGGGTTTGGGCAAAATTATATTCCGGAATCGGTGTTTTGGTTGCCCACTCCAATGTACGTCCATCCCAAGGATCAGCTTCAGCCAAGTCAGCCCGCAAATGGGTATAAATTACATTGATCACAAACAGGATGGTTGCCACTCCCATTAAAAGGGCACCCACGGTACTGATAAAGTTACCGGTTTCCAAACCCAAACCTTCAAGATAGGTAAATACGCGTCTAGGCATGCCCTGTAATCCCAGGAAATGTTGAATAAAGAAAGTCAGATGGAAGCCAATCAGGAACAACCAGAACATCCATTTACCCAGGGTTTCGTTTAACTTCTTATTAAACATTTTGGGCCACCAGTAATAGATACCGGCAAACAATCCTAACACAACGCCACCAATGATCGTGTAATGGAAATGTGCCACCACAAAATAGGAGTCATGGTATTGATAGTTAGCAGGAGCTGCAGCCAGCATAACACCGGTGACACCACCCATCACAAAGGTGGGCAGAAAACCGAGACAGAACAGCATGGCCGTTGTCATCTGAATCCGGCCGCCCCACATGGTGAACAGCCAGTTGAAAATTTTAATCCCGGTCGGCACAGCAATGGCCATGGTCGCCACAGCAAACAGAGCATTAGCTACGGGACCCATACCAACAGTGAACATATGGTGAGCCCAAACCATAAAACCGATGAAACCGATTAATATGGTAGCAAAGACCATGGAGGTGTAACCAAACAAACGCTTCTTGGAGAAAGTGCTGATCACTTCAGAAATAATCCCGAATGCAGGCAATACCAAGATGTATACTTCGGGGTGTCCGAAAATCCAGAACAAATGCTGCCAAATGATGACGTTTCCTCCACCGGCAACGTTGAAAAACTGAGCGTCAAATATTCTCTCGAACATAAGCAGGAACAACCCGGCCGTTAACGGTGGAAAAGCAAACACGATTAATGCAGAAGCAATAAACGTTGTCCAAGTAAACATAGGCATGCGCATCAAAGTCATGCCAGGTGCCCGCATGTTTAAGATGGTCACCAAAAAGTTAATCCCGCTGATGAGTGTTCCCGCACCAGAGATCTGCAAACCAAGCACATAAAAGTCAAGTCCAGAACCACTATATTGAGTGGACAATGGTGCATAAGCTGTCCAGCCGGCATCAGGTGCGCCACCCATAAACCAGCTCAGGTTCAACAAAATGCCTCCAAACAGAAACAACCAGAAACCCAGAGCATTCAAAAAGGGGAAAGCAACGTCCCTGGCCCCAATCTGCAACGGAACAATGACGTTCATCAAACCGAACAGAAGGGGCATGGCCGCAAAGAAAATCATAGTTGTTCCATGCATAGTAATCAGTTCATTAAATGTGGAACCGCTAACAAGCGTATTTTCCGGGTACATGAGTTGCAAACGAATTAAGATAGCCTCAATTCCACCAAGTAAAAAGAAGAAAAAGCCTGCGGAGAAGTACATTTTACCGATCTTCTTATGATCAACAGTCGTCAGCCAATCCCATAAAACACTTCCAAAGCCAGCTTTTGGTTCCGCTGTTGAGACATGGCTCTGGCCAACAGCATGTGTAGACATACATCATTACCCCCTTCATCACAAACAATATCCAGCTTAAGGCCTTACATTGCCAGTGCTATTGCAACTTTAACTGCATTAAGTACTCAACCAAGGCTTCGATATCATTTTCGTTCAAGCCTAATTCACTGGCTGAGGGCATGTAGTTTCCTTCTTTAACCTCTTCAGGATTTTCAATCCAACGCGCTAGATTCTCTTCATTATTTTGCAAAATGCCTGCAATTTTCTCCCGATCCCCAATGCCAGCTAAGTTGGGATATGGAGACTTGGTCACACCGTCAGTGGCATGGCAAGCAATACAGGATTGTTCAAACACAGCACGTCCTTGTTCTGCCAGCACTGTTTTGGGTGTGTCATCATAATTGGTCATGGTTGCTACCCATTGTTCAAACTCCTCCGGCTCCACAGCAATCACTTTAAAGTCCATCAAGGCGTGCGACGGACCACAAAGTTCTGCACATTTACCGTGATACACACCAGGCTCGTCGGCCTGTAGCCACATGTTATTGGTCAGTCCCGGGTTTGTGTCTGTTTTACCTCCCAAGCTGGGAACCCAGAAAGAATGAATCACATCCTTGGACGTTAATTCAAAATAAACACGCTGGCCGGTCGGAATATAAATATCCTGGGCAGTGACAATACCTTGTTCCGGATATTCCACTTCCCACCAGTATTGATGGGCGGTCACCTTGATTAACAATGCATCGCCTTCCTCTTCTTCTGAGTAGGTTTCAGCAAGGGTAAACGTGGTGACAACCGTCGGTATGGCCAAAATAATAAGTAAAATAATCGGAATGACAGTCCAGATAATCTCCAGTGTATGGCTCCCTTCCACTTGCTCGGGATAGCCCTTTTGACCGGGGCGTTGTCTAAACTTGACCAAAACATAGACATAAATGATCATGACCACAGCAATCACAACGATCATAATGTAAAGGCTGAGCTTAATCAAAGACAACTGTTTCTCAGCCACCGGGCCGGCCGGATCCAATGCAGACAGATATGGCTTGCCACAACCTGTTAAAACGAGTGCGAGCACTAAAAATAAAAATAGTGTTCGCCACATGCTACGACTCATTAATTCATCAACCCCACTTTCTTTCTCTTTTGTCATTGTCTGCCATTTACCCACTTTTAACGCTGGCTTCCGGAGCAGCATGTTGAAGCGTGGCAAAACGGCTTTTGATTCCTATTATTTCATCATTCAAGCTCAGATACATAATAGCACACCGACTACCCACCGACAAGTTTTTCACAATTTTGTCATATCTCTATATGATGAACTTCATTGAAAACAGCCGGGGATTAAATAACCCCCAGCTTTTTGCCCACTTTTTCAAAGGCGTCCAAGGCCTGCTCAAGTTCCCTTTTAGAGTGACTGGCAGTGACAATGGTCCGGATACGGGCGCTCCCTTTGGGGACAGTTGGATAAACAATACCTTGGGCAAATATGCCTGCTTCAAACAGTTCATCGGAGAAGCGCATACATTTTGCGCCGTCGCCGATGATCACTGGAGTAATCGGGGTTTCACTGTTTCCGGTGTCAAACCCAAGTTGCTGTAAACTGTTTTTAAAAAACTTGGTGTTGTCCCACAAGCGGTCAATAAGCTCCGGTTCTTCGAGTAAAACTTCAATTGCTGCCAGACAGGCGGCTGTGACGGCAGGTGGATGTGAGGTGCTGAATAAAAATGGGCGCGCCCGGTGAATGAGGTAGTCCCGCACCGTCTGAGTGCTGGCCACATATCCCCCTAAAACCCCGATCGCCTTGCTAAGGGTTCCTACTTGAATATGTACCCGTCCATGTAAATTAAAGTGATCCACTGTCCCTCTGCCATTCTTGCCCAACACGCCACTGGCATGGGCATCATCAACCATCACTAAGGCGTCATATTTTTCGCACAAATCCACAATATCAGGCAGTGGCGCAATATTGCCGTCCATACTAAACACACCGTCCGTGACCACAAGGCGGACACGACAGCTTTGGGTCTCCTGCAATGCTTGTTCCAGATCATTCATATCGCAATGTTTATAAATACGGCGCTTAGCTTTCGTTAAGCGGATGCCGTCGATAATGGATGCATGATTCAATTCATCGCTAATGACAACATCTTGATCAGTCAACATGGAGGATAAGACATTTTCCATTCATCATCAGTTCAAAGCCTTGTTCAAATTGATCCAGAGGAAAACGATGGGTGATAATCTCTTCCACATTCACGCGGCCCGACTGCAATAAGCCAGCTGTCTGATACCAGGTTTCATACATGAGACGCCCTGTAATGCCATGAACCTGGATCCCTTTAAACACAATATCGTTGGTTATATCCAGTTCAACGTTTCTGGTGGGCAGTCCCAGCATGGAGACCCGTCCTCCATTCGTAACCATTCTGAATCCCTGCTTAATAGCTACGGGATGGCCGCTCATTTCCAAGACCACATCCACTCCGGCATGATCAGTTAATTCCATTATTTTTTGTACAGGGTCTTCTTTTACACTGTTGATGAGGGCTGATGCCCCTGCTTTTTCAGCAATCTGCAGGCGGTAATCATTAACATCAAGAGCATAAACCTGTGCCGCCCCGCATGCTTTAGCCACTGCAACAGCCATAAGCCCGATTGGGCCGCAGCCGACCACAGCAACCGTTTTTCCGGCCACGGGACCTGATAACACAGTTTGGACAGCATTACCAAGCGGCTCCTGAATGGAAGCAATGTGAAAGGGAAGGGCAGGATCATTCTTCCATACATTGGCCGCTGGCAAGGCAACATATTCCGCGAAGCACCCTGTTGTATCTACGCCAATAATCTTTGTTTGTTGGCATATATGTGCTTTTCCTGTTCTGCATTGGGGGCATGTGCCACAGACTATATGTGTCTCTGCCGAAACTTGATCCCCTACCTTCACATGCTGAACTTGGCTGCCTACCTCCACAACGGTGCCAGCAAATTCATGACCAAAAACATAAGGGGGGTGTACTCTGCTTTCTGCCCAAGCATCCCAAGCATAAATATGTACATCTGTCCCACAAACAGAAGTGGCTTCAACTTTGATTAATACTTCATTCTCCTTAATGCTGGGAATATCCACTTCTTCCAGTCTTGCCCCCGGGCCGGGCCGGTCTTTCACAATCGCTTTCATCTTTCCATTCACCGCGTACATCTCCTTTCAACCGCTTACATAATACAAATGCTATTGCAATAGGATTATATCACTGAACGACAGGAGATGTAAAACACATTGTCCATTCTAGGTGTATATTCGCGGGAACAGGGAACCTCAGAAACTTACGACAGTGAAAGGGAAAGACCTTTGTACGCAGCAGTGATTGTTCCTGTAAAAAACGACTGAGCTTCTTCCACATACTGTTGGGGATCAACAGTAGGATAAAAATGGGTCAAAACCAAGTGTTTTGCGTGCAGCCGCTCAGCAACCACAGCCGCTTCTTTGGCGGAAAGATGCTTAATTCCCGTCCTTTTATTCTCTTCTAAAAATGAAGCCTCCAAAATCAAAACGTCTGGCTGGGAAGGAAGTTGGCTCCAATCCGTGTCAGGACCACTATCTGCTCCATAAACCAGGCAGAATTGTCCATCCGTCACGCTCCAGCCAAAACATGGCCCCTGATGGTCAGTTTGAAAGAAGCGGAAACGGGAGCGGCCCAGCTCTAACTCTTCGCCCTGGGCAATATCCACAGCTACACTAACGTCCTTATAAGCCCTGCATCTGGCTTTAACCTCAGGAAGTGACGGCCCATAAATCACGAGTGAATGGGAACGGAAGCCCTTCAACAAGGACATATAAGCAGCGTATTGAAAAATTCCCACATCGGCTACATGGTCATGGTGGTAATGGGACAGAATGATCGCATCCACTTGTGCCGGGTGAATCCAGGGTTGGATGTGGCTGGCTACCCCACTGCCGCAATCAAACAGGATGCGCGTTCCGCTGCCATCTTCGAACAGGTAACCTGGTGTGGCTTGACCGGGGGCGGGAAACGGAGAATAACAACCAATGACTGTTAATTTCACACTTTCTACCTCCTGTTACGATCCTCTTTGACTCATGACCACTTGAACCGTAAAAAAGGGGGAAGGTTACCCTTCCCCCTTTTACCTTATTCTTTCACATCTATTTTTTACATAAACTCCTGAACCAGCTGATTAAACTTTTCTTCATTCAAATGCAATGGCTGATGAGCCAGCGGTTCTTTCTTAAATCCTTTTAGACGCTCTTCATAAGACGGTTTTTCAAGATCTTGATAGATCAGCCCGGTAACCAAGCCGTTGTGTTCCATCAAGACTTGCATGGCTTGCAGCCGGTTGTGAGGATCATAACCCTCGATAGCAGACAGATCAGTCAAGTTTTCTTTATACCAATCGTAAGTGTTGACTTTGTTGTAAGTGACGCAAGGACTAAACACATTGATCAAAGCAAACCCTTTATGTTTGATGCCCTGTTCAATTAATGAGGTTAGACCTTTCAGGTCACTAGAAAAGCCCTGGGCCACAAACGTAGCACCTGCTGTTAATGCTGCTTCAAGAATGGCAATGGGCGATTCGATTTGCCCTTCAGGCGTGCTTTTCGTTTTGAAGCCAACCTGGGAGCGGGGAGATGTCTGCCCTTTGGTTAAGCCATAGATGTGGTTATCCATGACAATATAGGTGATATCAATATTACGGCGAATGGCATGGAGGGTATGACCCAAACCAATAGCATAGCCGTCTCCGTCTCCACCTGCTGCTATCACCGTCAAATCGCGGTTGGCTAGTTTCAATCCTTGGGCAATAGGCAGCGCTCTTCCGTGCACGCCGTGAAATCCGTTGGAATTGATATATCCTGAGATACGGCCTGAGCAGCCAATACCAGCAACGATAGCCAAATCTTCAGGTTCCAATCCCACATTAGCAGCAGCACGCTGCAGGGCAGCCTGAACGGAAAAATCGCCGCAGCCAGGGCACCAGTTTGGTTTAACCTTGTTGCGGAAATCTTTGAAAGTAGCCATGTTCATAACAGCTCCTTTAGTCCTTTTTCAATTTCGTGGGGCAAGAACGGGTTACCATCATATTTATTTAATTGACGAATCTTTTCAGCATATCCTACGTTCAGTCTAACCAGATTGGCCAACTGTCCTGTCGCATTATTCTCAACGACCAGGACTTGCTTGGCTTTTTCGAGGTAAGGTTTTAATTCTTCAGCGGGGAATGGGTGCAACAAGCGGACATGCACGTGGTTTATGTTGTGCCCTTCCGCTTCCAGACGCTCTTTTGCTTCCTTAATCGCTCCCACAGTTGAACCCATTCCCAGGACGAGAATCTCGGGATGCTCATATTTGGCATCCATCGTTAAAGGTTTATAAAATTTAAGGTTTTTTAATTTGCGCAGACGTTTATCCATTTGTAATTTGCGATTGACAGCATCTTCTGACGGACGGCCGTTTTCCCCGTGTTCCACTCCAGTGGCATGGACCAAACCGTTTTTGGTGCCGGGAAGCACCCGGGGAGAGATGCCATCCTCGGTCACTTCATAACGTTTAAACAACTCGTCTTCTTGTTTAGGCACTTCATCGAGCAACTTGCCGCGGCGGATTTCAATCCGGCTGTAATCAAAAGGATCAACCGTTTGTTTGCCCAGAGATAATTGCAGATCTGAAGCGATAATAACCGGGCATTGCAACTCTTCTGCAATATTGAAAGCTTCTACAGTATCATAAAATGCTTCTTCTGCCGTACTTGGTGCAATGACCACTTTAGGTATTTCACCATGGGTACCATAAATCAAAGCATTGATGTCACTTTGTTCCTGCTTAGTCGGCAAACCTGTACTGGGGCCGCCTCGCTGTGTATCGACAATGACCACCGGTGTTTCGGTCATTCCAGCCAGACCGATACCTTCCATCATCAAGGAGAGGCCCGGTCCTGCTGAAGCTGTCATAGCTCTTACACCACCAAAGTTAGCACCAATGGCCATGGTAATGGCTGCAATTTCGTCTTCTGTTTGTACCACCGTTCCACCCAGGTCAGGTAACTTCTTAATTAGATATTCCATAATTTCAGAAGCAGGGGTGATGGGATAGGCTGCCATGATGCGGCAACCAGCCGCAATGGCCCCAAGGGCAATAGCATCATTACCAATCATAAACATGCGTTTTTTGCCATCCCCCGGCTCCAGCCGCAGGTTCTCCAGCTCTCCTCCTGCCTGCTCGCTAAACACTTCATAGCCTTTATTTAAGGCTTGAATATTCATGTCAATAATTTTGTCGCCTTTACGTTTGAAAATTTCTCTAACCACATCATGAAACGCTTCAATGTTAATCCCTAGTGCGGAAGCCGAAGCACCAACAGCAACCATATTTTTCATTAATGAGCTGCCTAATTCATCCGCGATTTGGGTAAAAGGGACAGAGTACAAAGTCCCATGGGCTCCATCTGGCAGCTTGGGATTAAACTTGCTGTCCGCAATCACAATGCCGTGTTCAGCCAGCTCGTGAATATTTAGGTCAATCGTTTCCTGATCAAAGGCAACCAGGACATCCAAATCGTCTGAAATGGCACGGATCGGCTTGGTGCTGACCCTGATTTTGTTGTTCGTGTGTCCCCCTTTGATACGAGATGAAAAATGGCGATAACCATACAAATGATAACCCATGCGTTTGAGGGCAACAGCGAAAATTTCCCCTGTACTTTCAATTCCCTCTCCCTGTTGCCCGCCAACTTTCCACGAAAGTTGATTCATCATGACTATTTCCACTCCTTCTACCCTTACCATCATTATCGACACTGTATTTATAAGCAATAAAAATAAATATTATAGAAAAATAGAAAACTGCTTGGAAAACTACTTTTTAAACTTTTACAATTGTAGACTTATCGGCCTAAAATTGCAACCCTTTTCATTTAAAAAAAGGCCGATTTTCATCTGTTGATTTTCATCTATTATTATTGTAACGTATTTTTTTTATTATTGTAACGTATTTTTTTAAATTGCTCTATACTCTTGATTCATCCTTTTTTCAGTCGCAATTAGATTTAAATGAGCATGGTTTTTTTAGAAAAACCACTATCTGAAAACAGAAACCTGCCTGCCCTAAAAGGCAGACAGGTCCCCACAGGATTATCTAGGTTCCACAATCAGTTTAATCGCCGTCCGTTCTTCTCCATCAATCAAAATATCAGTAAAAGCAGGAATGCAAATGAGATCAATACCACTTGGTGCTACAAATCCTCTTGCAATTGCTACGGCTTTTACCGCTTGGTTAAGTGCACCGGCACCAATCGCCTGAATTTCAGCGGAGCCACGTTCTCTCAACACACCAGCAAGTGCACCAGCTACAGAATTAGGGTTAGATTTTGCTGAAACTTTTAACACTTCCATGATTTGTTCCTCCTCATTTAGTGTGATGTTTGATATCACTTCTAAATACTATTCGCGATGGCCGGTAATAATTCCTGCTTTTGGACTTAAAAATTCTAAATTTTTTTCCTTTTGGTTGTTGCTATTGATCAGAATTGAAGGGATGGTCATCATCAATCCGGATCCGCACAATATCAAGCCCTCTTCCCGTTTCACTGTCGATGGTAATCAATACGGCATTCAATTGGACAGGACCTTGTTTTAAAACCTCGAAGCGGGCGGGTAATGCGGTCAAAAACCGGTATAAAACCGCTTCTTTTTTCATGCCCAGAATACCATTGCGGGGACCTGTCATGCCTACATCTGTTATGTAAGCGGTTTGCTTAGGCAACAGGCGCTCATCGGCTGTCTGGACATGGGTATGGGTGCCTACCACTGCGGACACTCTTCCGTCCAAGTACCATCCCATCGCTTCCTTTTCACTTGTGGCCTCAGCATGAAAATCTACGAAAATAATGGGTGTTTCTTTTTTAACCAGATCAATTAATTCATCAGCTTTTCGGAACGGACAATCAATGGCTGGTAAAAAAGTGCGTCCTTGAAGATTGATCACCGCTATTTTGTGCTGGTTTACATTTAGAATTGTATATCCTCTTCCCGGAGCTCCCTCCGGAAAGTTTGCGGGGCGAATCACATTGGTGGCTTGCTCCAAGAAGTCTCCTGTATCTTTTTGATCCCAAGTATGATTACCCAGTGTAATGACCTGGGCCCCAACTTCAAATAATTGCTTGGCAATTTTTTCTGTAATCCCCTTTCCGCCCGCTGCATTCTCACCGTTAACAATTGTAACGGTTGGCTGGTATTTAGCTTTAAGCTTTGGCAAGTACTTATTAACCATGTCCCTGCCGGGCGAACCAACAATATCGCCAATAAACAAAACCTTCATGGATTCCCTCCTTTATTACTTTAATTTTATTATATTTTAGCAGTCGAGTCGAAAAAAATATTTTAGCAGTCGAAAAAATAAAGTGGCACTTAGGCCACTTTATTTTTTTACCCTCTGCTTTATTTTGCATATTCCACCGCTCGCGTTTCACGGATGACAGTGACCTTGATATGGCCGGGATAATCCAGTTCAGCCTCAATTTTTTTACTGATTTCCCGGGCCAGCTGATAAGCTTCAAGGTCGTCAACCATATCTGGTTTAACCAATATCCGTACTTCACGGCCAGCTTGAATCGCGTAAGATTTCTCTACACCCTCAAATGATTCAGTAATTTCCTCTAATTTTTCCAGACGTTTAAGGTATGTTTCCAGTGTTTCACGCCGTGCTCCTGGCCGTGCAGCAGAAAGGGCGTCAGCAGCCCCAACTAAGGCGGCAATGACCGAAGCGGGCTCCACATCTCCGTGGTGGGAAGCAATCCCGTCAATCACCACTTCAGGTTCATTGTACTTTTTGGCCAATTCAATACCAATCTCCACATGACTGCCTTCCACTTCATGGTCGATGGCTTTACCAATATCATGCAACAAGCCAGCCCGCTTAGCCAGGTTCACATCTTCCCCTAACTCAGCAGCCATCAGGCCCGTTAAGAAGGCCACTTCCATGGAGTGTTTAAGCACATTTTGGCCATAGCTTGTTCTAAAGTGCAAACGTCCCAGGATTTTAATAAGGTCAGGATGAAGACCATGAACACCCGTTTCAAAGGTGGCTTGTTCGCCGTAGTTACGGATACGTTCATCCACCTCACGGCGTGCTTTTTCCACCATCTCTTCTATTCGTGCCGGATGGATGCGTCCATCAGCAACCAATTTCTCCAGTGCCGTTTTGGCAATCTCTCGACGAATCGGATCAAAGCCTGACAAAATAACCGCTTCAGGCGTATCATCAATAATCAGATCAATACCCGTCAATGTTTCCAACGTCCGGATGTTACGTCCCTCACGGCCGATAATCCGGCCCTTCATTTCATCGTTAGGCAGATTGACAACCGATACCGTTGTCTCTGCCACATGATCGGCAGCACAACGCTGTATGGCTAATGATAAAATTTTCCTGGCTTTTTTCTCTGCCTCCTCTTTTGCTTGTGTTTCAATCTCTTTCGCTAACATGGCGGCTTCATGCCGGACTTCTTTCTCCACATTGGAGAGAATAATCTGTTTGGCTTCCTCATGACTCAAATTAGCGATGCGTTCCAGCTCTGCCTGCTGTTCTTTATATAATGCTTCTACTTTGCTTTCCATCTCTTCAACTTGCCGTTGCCTTTGGCTGAGGGATTCTTCTTTTTGCTCCAGAGCATTTAATTTGCGGTCCAGCGCTTCTTCTTTGTGGATGATCCGGCGCTCTTGTTGTTGAATTTCTTGTCGGCGCAGTTTAAACTCTTCCTCCGCTTCCGAGCGAATCTTAAACGCTTCATCTTTCGCTTCCAAGATTGTTTCTTTCTTTAACCTTTCGGCTTCCTTTTTAGCGTCATCTATGATTTGCTCAGCAGCTGATTCGGCACTTTTAATTTTTGCCTCAGCAATCGATTTGCGAATCAAGTACCCAGCACCTACACCGACAGCAACTGAGACCAGCAAAATGGAGATGCCTGGGAGCAAGGAAATCGTTATCGTCATCATTTCACCTCCTCTTGCACTCATTGCTGGCTCGGTGACTCCCTCTCATACGGTTACGTCCATCCATGCACCATGTTTTTGGCAAAAAAAAGAAAAAAGCTCTCTGTCAACTATGTTTGTCTGGCTGTGCACACAATAAATGTGCATTATAATTGTATATTTGTCCCAACATCATGTCAAGTTGATGGGTCCGGCTAACAATCTTCCTGTTCCTCATCTACAAGGTGTTTACAGACCCTTTCAATCACATGTGACGGATATCCCCTCCGGCTAAGGTAAGTGAATAGTTTGTATTTCCGTAATTTTGGATCTGAACTGTCATACTTTTTCGCCCGTTTTTTGGCCAGAGTAAAACAGGCCTCATACTCAGCTTCCTGATCCATCTGCTCTAATGCCCGCTGGATAACAGACTCTTCAATTCCTTTTTCTTTCAATTCCTGACGGAGAAGATAGCGCCCTTTATGTTTGGTTTTCACCCGTTCCTCTATCCATTGCCAAGCAAAGGCTTCATCATCCAGGTAACCTTCATTGATCCACTTTTGTACTACTTCTTCTATCAGCTCCTGGTCAAACCCTTTCTGCTGGAGATAACTTCTCATTTCGAACGTTGTACGGGGACGATAGCTGAGCAAGCGCAAACCAGCATGTTCAATCTTTTTTTTCTCTTCCTCCCTTAGAATCTCCTGTAAGTCGGCCTGATTGACTTGCTTGCCTTTGAGCAGCCGTTTATCCACCAGAACGTCTTCATGAACCGAAAAAGCATATTCATCATTAAGATAAACATCATAGCGGTGAGCATCACGGCCATGCTGTTTAATTTTCGTTATTTTCCTGCTCATCACGATCACCTTTTTTCTTGTGGTGATTAAACAAAGAGAAGGGGGAGATTCCCCCTTCCAAACGTCATGAGTCTAAGTCAAGGGTCAATTCTTCCTTTACCTCTTGATTTTGGTTCTCAGGATAGGTGACAGCTTCCAGTCCAAAGTGTTGCCTGATTTTATTTTCGATTTCCAAACACAGGTCCGGATGTTCCACTAAGTATTGCTTGGCATTCTCGCGGCCCTGTCCTAATCGTTGATCATTATAAGAATACCAGGCCCCGCTTTTCTGAATAATATCCAGATCTGAAGCCATGTCCAGCACGCTGCCTTCACGGGAAATGCCCTCACCGTACATAATATCCACATCGCATGACTTGAAAGGCGGGGCCACTTTGTTTTTGACCACTTTGATTTTGGTCTTGTTACCGATCAGATCGTTCCCTTGTTTAATCGTCTCTGCTCTGCGCACGTCAAGGCGAATGCTGGCATAGAACTTTAAGGCACGCCCACCGGGAGTGGTTTCCGGGTTGCCAAACATCACGCCAACTTTTTCACGAATCTGGTTAATGAAGATGGCAATCGTTTTTGATTTGCTGATGGCTCCGGAAAGTTTGCGCAGAGCTTGGGACATAAGCCGGGCTTGCAAACCCACATGGGAATCTCCCATTTCCCCTTCGATCTCAGCTTTGGGAACCAGTGCTGCCACTGAGTCGATGACAATAATGTCAATAGCACCGCTGCGCACGAGAGCTTCAGCAATTTCCAAAGCTTGTTCCCCTGTATCAGGCTGAGACAGGAGCAACTCATCAATGTTAACCCCTAGGTTTTTGGCATATTGGGGGTCAAGGGCATGTTCAGCATCAATAAATGCAGCTTGTCCTCCCATTTTTTGGGCTTCGGCAATGGCATGCAAAGCCACCGTTGTCTTACCTGACGACTCAGGCCCATATATTTCTACAATCCGCCCCCGCGGATAGCCGCCTACACCTAAAGCAATATCCAAAGCAAGTGACCCGCTGGAAATAGTGGAGACTTGATTGTTAACGGCCGCCTCCCCCAATTTCATAATCGATCCTTTTCCAAACTGTTTCTCAATTTGACGCAAAGCCATGTCTAAGGCTGCCCGACGATCAGACATCATTCATCCAACTCTCCCTTGTCTTTAAATTTAAAATCCGTATGATTTCAACAGAGCTATGTATACCGAATATTCTCTTTAACAATTATCATACCCTCTTTTTGTCCATTTGCCAATAGCAAAATCGAACATTTATTCCCTCTTGAGACCATCTCAACCAGATTGGTTCCCTACCAGTTCTTTAACGGTTCTGATCAGGTAAAACAAAGCTAATTTAGCTGCCCGCGTTTGAACGGTGTGACGCAAGCCTCCCACATTCACTTTATAAACCCTTGTCTTATGTTCACCGGCCACACCGATAAACACCAGCCCCACCGGTTTTCCTTCCTGTTGCTCAGGGCCAGCTACGCCAGTAACTGACACTCCCAAGTCAGTTTTAAATTTTTTGCGCACCTCTTCAGCCAAAATTCGTGCCGTTCTTTCACTAATCGCGCCATCTTGGCCCAAAACTTCAGGAGGAACACCCAGCTCGCCCATTTTCACATCATTGGCATAGCAAACGATGCCCCCGGGAAACACCTGACTGGCTCCGCTTACCCGGGTGATAGAATGGCATACCAGTCCCCCGGTACAACTTTCCGCGGCAGCCACAGTAAGGTTGTTGTGATGCAACTGGCGGACAAGCACTTCTTCCAGTGTCTCCTCATCCCAGCCATACTGGTACTTCCCCACCCGCGCCTGGATTTCACGGATCAGACTGGCCATCTTCTGCTCCGCATCGGCTTTGCTTTTGGCGAAACTGGTGAGCCTTAAGGTTACTTCCCCTTCTTTGGCTAGCGGGGCAATGGTGGGATTGGTCTGGTTATTAATAAGATCTAAAAGCCGACTTTCGAGTGCTGACTCACCAATTCCGCAAAATCGCATCACTTTAGAGTGAACCACGTGTTGGTCAGGCGAAAGCTCTACAAGGTATGGACGGGCATATTTAAAGTACATCGGCTTCAGTTCGCCCGGCGGACCTGGGAACAGCAAATAATGAACCCCCTCATGTTTAACGGCCATTCCTGGGGCCAACCCGGTCTCATTGGGAAAGACACGGGCCCCATCAATAATCAGGGCCTGGCGCTTGTTATTCTCAGTCATCGGCACCTGTCTGGCTTCAAAAAAACGTTGAATCCTCTTCAGGGCTTGTGGCTCAAGCTTTAAGGAGCGTCCCACATGACGGGCCACCACCTCTTTGGTTAAATCATCCTTGGTCGGTCCCAGCCCCCCGGTTAAAAGCACCAGATCAGAGCGGGAATGGGCAATAGCCAGCTGTGCAGCCAAACGGTCGGGGTTGTCACCTACAACAGAATGAAAGTAAACAGAAATGCCCAGGGCATTTAGTTGTTCAGACAAAAACTGGGCGTTAGTATTGACGATTTGTCCCAACAGCAGCTCCGTACCAACCGCAATAATCTCCGCCTTCACACTTCCACTCCTCACATCTTAGTGGTTGACCCTCATTAAGTGTAAAAAAGACAAGGTGCCTGCCTCAACCTTGTCCGTGACTTTCATATCGACCTTTTAAATTGGATCACTTTTCGATTTTTAACAAAGTAATCAACTCCTGACCAAATCGTGACGATGACAGCCACCCACATGGCAAACGGCGCAAAGGGAATGCCAACGAGACTAAACGGAAAATTATTCAGCATAACAGCCACGATGGCAACAATTTGAGTCAGTGTTTTTAACTTGGCCAACGGGCTGGCTTCAATCACATGGCCCTCTGCTACCGCCACCAGCCGCAATCCTGTAACAGCAAACTCACGGCTGATAATCACGATGGCCATCCACCCTTCAATACTGCCTCGGTCCACCAAGGAAATTAAGGCTGCCGTAATCAATAATTTATCGGCTAAAGGATCTAAAAACTTGCCAAAATTAGTCACCATTTTCTTTTTGCGGGCAATATACCCGTCCAGGCCATCGGTACTGGCTGCAATAATAAAGACAACAGTGGCGATGATTTCAGAATATGTAATGGACACACCGGCAAAGGTGACCGAACCAAGGTCAAAGTGAATGAGCAAGAACAGCATGACGACTGGAACCAGAAAAACCCTGGCCAATGTAATTTTATTCGCTAGATTCATGCAGTTTTCCTCCAAGTCATCAAGGGCGGTGATGTAGGAAACGTCACTTGGTCACAGGACTTCAAGATACTGATATCAGTATAATATATGGGATATAGCATGTCAAAATACGGCAACATGTTTTAAAGAAAAAAAGAGCCATATTGGGGTTAGCAACATGGCTAAATAGTTTTACTCCGCCGGATTAAAGTTAATCACAATATGATGAACCTGGGACAGACCGGAGAGATCAACAGGCTGGTCATTAATATATAATTGTGCCCCAGGGGTATTGCCAAAGTGGAATCTTACTTGTTCGTAACTGGAAAGATCCCACTCCTTACTTGACCCTTGTGTCAGTAATAACTGATCTATTTCCTGACCAGCTGCTTCATCGTTTAAGCTATACCAAACATCCCCGTTTGCTGCCTCCAAGCGGACCACCATCTCTGTGGCATTCTCATATGTATAGTAAGTCCGGTTACCTTCTGTTTCCCCCCTTGTTAATACAGGCTCAAGGAACGCATTTTCTGCTTGTTGGACGGGCTCATTTTCAGACTGGTTTTCTTTACCGTTTTGTCCATTGGTTTCGGTTGCTCCTCCATTTTGTTCCTCTTCGCTCACCACTTCCCCGTCACTATCCACTCCGGGAGCATCATCCAGTGGTGCGCCTGCTTCAGGATTGATAAAGTTCACAGCAGAGATGTAGATCACAAACCCAATTAACAGTAAAAAGGCATAAAAAAGGAGATTGGAAACCCACTTTCCTCCTGCGGTTGAAGATGGCCTTCGGGTTCTGCGGCTCTTACGCTGGGGCGTCTGGACCAATTCTGTCGGAGTTTGGGGCACACGCGGAAGTTCATGGGAAAATTGCTCCAGCACCTGCTCAGGATTAAGCCCCAGTGCTTCGGCATAACTTTTGATGAACGCTCGGGCATAAAAAGCTCCGGGCAAAGCGTTGTACTCTCCTTTTTCAATGGCCTCCAGGTACCGCTTGCGAATCTTTGTCACTTCCTGGATTTCCTCCAGGGTCATCTTCTTCTCTTTCCGTGTCTCTTTCAGGTAGCGACCCAGTTCTGACAAAAGAGTCACCTCCAATCACTGTTAAAATTTGAAATCTGGGGGTCAATATCATAGGGCATCTCTTCGTTTTCATAGTTGCGCAACTCAATAATGAAGTCAAAATCCTCCAAACTGTATTCGGTGTAACGCACAAAAATATCGGGGTGTTCCACCACCTTAGTTGCATCCAGCCGCAAAACTTCCCTGAGCAGCGTCTGATGTTGTTCAGGCGCCCGTGTAGTGGAAACAATGCCATCAATAATAAAAACATGATCAGGTGAGAGCTCATCATCAGCCATTTGACTGCGAATGGTTTGTTTTAACAAGGTGGACGAAACAAAGGACCACCGTTTGTTGGCACAAACACTGGAGGCGACAATAGATTCCGTTTTGCCTACTCTCGGTCTTCCTCTGATCCCGATGAGTTGATGACCCTCTTTTTTGAAAATTTCAGCCAGGAAATCAACCAAGAGCCCTATCTCGTCACGGACAAAACGAAACGTTTTTTTATCATCGGCATCACGAGAGATGTAACGGCCGTGGCGAACGGCCAAACGGTCACGTAAGTGGGGATGGCGTAGTTTCGTAATGGAGATGTTATTGACCCTTTCTAACAGACTTCTTAACAACTCAATACGCTCGTCATCATCACTTTCCAAAATCATCCCCCGCCGGTTTAAGTCTACACCGTTAATGGTAATGATATTAATCTTTAGCATGCCTAACAGGGAGGAAATATCACCAAGCAACCCGGGGCGGTTTTCATGAATCAGATACTCCAAATACCATTCTTTTTTCTCTGGTTTCTCATCAGCCACACTGATCAACCCTTCCAGCATTTTCAATGTACTACTAATGTACTATCGACACTATTCTACACAATGAGAAGAGTTCCTGCTACTTTAGTTGAAAAATTTTTGGATAAAATGACAAACAGATAAACGCCCTTTCTGGCGAAAGAGCGTTTATGCTGAGTCTCAACTTGGTTTCTTGCAGTTAGTGCGTCGTGCCTTCATTTTGGACAAGTTTGACCATCAATTGAGCAAGGACCTTTTGTTCTTCTTCACTGCTCGCATCCCACAATGCTTTGAGCAAACGTTCCTCAGCGTTCTTAGGCTCCACTTCAGCAGACAAATAGTCCCCGATGCGGTAAGCCATTTCATTGATAACTTCCTGGGTCATCCCACCTTGCTGCGCCGCTTCCAAGCGGTCACCCAAAAAGTCTTTCCATTGCTCAAAATTATCTAAAATAGACATGTTTTACCTCCTCGCCATCAACATGGTAATGAGTGGGGATTCATCTTTTAATATGGTTATATGGAAGGGGAATTATTCATCAAATCAGGTAAGCCACCCTCCGTTCACCCGTAAAATATCCCCGGTGATATAACTGCTTTCATCCTGAATCAAAAAGTGGATGGCGTGGGCCACCTCATCAGGAAAACCCAATCGTCCGGCTGGTATTTCCTCGGTGAGTGCTTGTTTTTCCTCTGGTGTATACCCTTTCAGCATGGGGGTGTCAATGGCGCCAGGGGAGACAGCATTCACCGTAATGCCAGATGGAGCCACCTCCTTGGCCAAAGCTTTGGTCAAAGCATTCAAACCACCTTTAACCATGGAGTACAGGGTCTCACATGAACCGCCAGTCTCTCCCCAAATCGAAGTGACATAAACGATGCGCCCCCATTGATTAGCGATCATAGACGGCAACAGACGCTGGGTCAGTTTAAACGGTGAAGTGAGATGCAATTGGATCATCCGCTGATAATCCTCATCCCTTATCTCCGTAAACAAAGCAACATGAGCCAAACCGGCATTGTGGATCAAAATATCCGGCTTTCTAACCAAACCTTGGAGCAAGCAGTCCACGCCCTGGGGATGACTTAAATCAGCGCGGTGAATATAAACGTCTATGCCATATTTGGCAGCCAGCTTTTCTTGTAACTCGGCTGCCGCTTCATGGTTGTTGTAGTAATGGAGAAGCAAGTGGTAGCCGTTTGCCGCAAGTTTGACCGCCGTCGCCCGGCCAATTCCGCCTGTTGCACCTGTAATCAGTGCTACTTTGGCCAATGTTGTTCTCTCCCTTTCCTGTTGGCCTGTTTTTCATCCAGCCGGTCAATAAATGTTGTTACTTGACGATGCACACCGCAAACTGGTCCTCATGAATATGTTCAGCCAGACGCTCTTCAATATCTTCAAACCGCAGGGATTCCAAAACCGGAATAATGTCAAACAAATCGATATGATTAAATTTGTAGCGGGTAAATTGAGTGGCAATAAATTCAGGTGAATTCAACGCTTTTAAGAAATGCCCGATTTTCTTCTTGCGGTTCCGTTCAAAATCAGCCTTACTCAACCCTTTCATCTGAACTTCAGCTATTACCTCTTGCACCCTTTCCAGCAGTTTATCTGGATCTTTGGAATTCCCCCCGATGATGGAGAAACCGTACTTCTGTTCCAGGTTATAGTCAATGCCAAATGATTCATCGATTAATCCCTCTTCCATCAGCTGTTCATAGACACTGGAGGTGGGACCGATGATCATTTCCAATAAAATATGGGTGGACAACTCCTGTTTTAACATCGCCTTGCCTTCAAGGTCCACATTCGTTTCTTTATAACCCATGCTGATTTTAGGCATATCCACATTCAACTCAATCTCATGCCGCTTTTTAGCCACTGGAGCTGGTTCTTTTTCGAACAAACGTTTAATCTCCCGGGCAGGTTGAAACGATTTCTGGGCTTGATTTTCTTTTACCAGAGCAAAAATATCGTCAGGCTGGACATTTCCAACGACGAACAACAACATATTGCTGGGATGATAGAAGGTTTCGTAACAAATATAGAGCAGCTCTTTGTTAATTTGGCGGATGGAGTCCACCGTACCGGCAATGTCAATTTTGACGGGTAAGCGGTGATAAAGGGCCTCAATAAAGCCAAAATAAACACGCCAGTCAGGATTGTCCTGATACATGCGGATTTCTTGTTCAATGATGCCCTTTTCTTTCTCCACATTTTGATCGGTAAAATACGGATGTTGAACAAAGTCCAAAAGCGTGGTCAAATTCTTGTGTACATGATCTGTGCAAGAGAAAAGATAAGCAGTCATATCAAAACTGGTAAAAGCGTTGGCCTGGGCTCCATACTGGCTAAACTTGTGAAAGACATCCCCTTCTTCTTCTTCAAACATTTTGTGCTCCAAAAAATGGGCAATACCATCCGGCACCTTCACTTCTTCTCCTGTGTGGGAAATAAAGTGATTATCAATGGAACCAAACTTGGTTGTAAAGGTGGCATAAGTTTTATTAAAACCCTGTTTGGGCAGGACGTACACTTCTAGCCCGTTCGGCAGCTGTTCATAATGGAGTGTCTCCTGCAGCTGGTCAAACACAAGTTTTTGCGCACTCATGACTGGTCCCCCGTTTCTTCAGAAGTTAAAAAGTAAATGGTATCAACCTGCACTTTTTGAGCTGCGTGTTGAATGTCTTCTTTGCTGACCTTTTGGATGGCTGCGATTAACTCCTCGCTGCTGCGCTTCAGGCCGCCCACAATCCCATGGAAAAAGTAATCCATCAACTGAAACGGCTGGTCATTGGCTTCTTTAATCTGGTTAATGAGCATGGCTTTGGTTTGATTTAATTCCTCCTCCGTAATCCGTCCGGATGCTGTTTGGTGCAGCTGTTCTTTTATGATCTGAACCGTTTTGTCATAATGCTTAAAGTCAATGCCAGACATAATCATCATAAATCCTTTATGACTTTCAATATTGGAGGTGACATAATAAGCCAGAGACTCTTTTTCCCTCACATGGCGGAAAAGTTTAGAGTGGGAAAATCCTCCGAACAGGCCGTTGAACACTAAGAGGGCAATATAATCGTCATCTCCATACGCCGTTTGCGTTCGGCAGCCAATATGCAACTTGCCTTGTGCAACTTTTGTTTTTTCAACCACTCTACGCTCTTCGGCAACACGATAGCGGACAGAAGGCCTGGGAATATCAATAAGGCCGGTGCGCGGCAGCTTGAAATGTTTGTCAACCATTTCCAGTAAATAATCCTTATGTACATCACCCACAATGAACAAATCAACCGGATGCGTGTTTAAAACCCGCTGATAAAACTGATACAAAGTTCCGGGGGTAATGTGCTCCAATTGGTCTTTGGAACCATAGGGATAGAGCCGGTATGGTTCTGTTTTAAACATTTCCTCTATGCACCGTTTATTCGCATATTTGATTTTGTCATCCTTCACTTGGCTTAATTTCCGCTCCAATAAATCTTTCTCCAGTTCAACATGGCGGTTGTGGAACACCCCGTTTTCCAGGCGGGGGTTGATGATGAGTTCACTTAACAATTGAATTCCCTTTTCAAACAGGGGTTCCCGGTCGCTTAAAAATTTCTCGTTAGCCAGCTGGAGCCTGAATATCATGACTTGCTCTTCTCCACGTTTGACCACATCAGTGGATAAGGTAGCCCCGTATAAATCATCAAGAGCCTGGCGGATACGCTGAGCCGTCGGATACTTTTCAGTTCCCCTTTTTAAAACTGAGGGCAGTAAAGCCACTTTGGTATGATCCTCTTCAGTTAAGGGCTGGCGGATGTAAAGTGAAATAAAATTGGTTTTATATTTGGGTGTGGAAATGAAATGAACCGGAATCTGGTTAATCCGGGTGGATTGAAACTGGTCTGTCATCGATATGGTCTCCTTTCCGTCAAGGATACTTTTCTTATAGTGTATTCATCTCTAAACACCGCCATCCACACTAACAAGCCTGTGGTTACGAAATCTGGCTCTCTTCTTTGGACACCAAAACCTCCCTCGGTTTGCTTCCCTCATAGGGACCCACTATTCCATTGGCTTCCATGGCATCAATAAGACGTGCAGCACGGGTATAGCCAATGCGGAAACGCCTTTGCAGCATGGAAACGGAAGCCGACCCTTGCTGAATCACCAGCTCAACCGCCTGGTCGTACAATTCATCTTCCACAGACTCCCCTCCCTGTTCATCGGTCTGATCAGGGATCATATCCTCATGGTATTGGGCTTTTTGCTGATTTATACAATAGGTGACAACTTCTTGAACTTCCTCATCTGAAATAAAGGCCCCTTGGACACGCAAGGGCTTGGCCGCGCCCACGGGTAAAAAGAGCATATCTCCACGGCCCAGGAGCTTTTCAGCTCCCCCCATATCCAAAATGGTGCGAGAGTCAGCTTGTGATGAGACACCGAATGCAATACGGGAGGGAATATTGGCTTTGATGACGCCGGTGATCACATCTACAGAAGGACGCTGGGTGGCAATAATCAAGTGAATGCCTGCCGCACGAGCCATCTGGGCCAGGCGGCAAATGGAATCTTCCACATCACCGGGAGTGACCATCATCAGGTCGGCCAATTCATCAATTATCACTACAATATAAGGAAGCAGCGGTTTTTTTGCCTCAGCGTCAGCTTCATTTTCTTTACGTATCAAATCATTATATTTTTCGATATCCCGCGTCCCGCTCTGAGCAAAAAGTTCATAACGGCGTTCCATCTCGGCCACAACTTTTTTTAAGGCTAGCGAGGCTTTCTTGGGATCTGTTACCACAGGGACAAGTAAATGGGGGATGCCGTTATACACATTCAGTTCCACCATCTTGGGATCAATCATCATCAGTTTTACTTCATGGGGTTTGGCTTTATACAAAATGCTGGCAATCATGCTGTTAATACACACACTTTTTCCGCTTCCCGTTGCTCCAGCCACGAGCAGATGGGGCATTTTGTTCAGCTGGGCTACAATGGGTTCCCCAGAAATATCGCGTCCCAAGGCAATGCTCAGCTTAGACTTTGATTCATGGAAAGCCGAACTCTCCAGTACTTCTCTTAGGGTCACCATGGCCACATCTTTGTTGGGCACTTCAATGCCAATAGCCGACTTGCCCGGAATAGGCGCTTCAATGCGGATACCTTTGGCCGCCAATGCTAAAGCGATATCATCTGCCAGGCTGACAATCCGGCTGACCTTCACGCCGACAGCCGGGTGAATCTCATAGCGGGTTACAGCGGGGCCACGGTGAACTTGGGTCACCTTGGCATTGACCCCGAAGCTTTCCAGCGTTCTCTCCAGTTTGCGGGCATTGGCGCGCATATCCTGTATACCTGCCTGTTGATGTTTGGAGGGCTTACGCAGTAAAGAATAAGGAGGGAGTACATAGTCGTTTTCTTCACCATCTTCACGGTAAGCAATCACTTCATTGGCAGCGATATCCCGTTGTCTTTCTGGTCCGGTCTTTTTCCGCTCTGGCTTTTCCCTTTCAGTCGGACCCGCAGTTGGAACTGGTTGCTTCTTGTCTGTGCCAGCAAGTTCAGCTTGTCCGTCTTCATAGGCCACATCCGTAAAATCGCGGATCACCGGGTCCGCCTGATCAGAGGCACCGTCTTCACCCAAAAGATCACCGGCCAGACGACCATCTTCACCCCCACTGAAAATCCCTTTCGGTTTTTGAGCAAGCTTCTTGGGTACTTGGTTTACTGCTGCTCTTTCACGATCATCTTCTTTCATCATTTCTATAAAGGTCTGCCGTTTCTCTTTAAGCCACTCCACACCCCGGCGGTTGAAACGACGGATAGCCTTCAAAATATCAACATAAGAAATTCCAAACAGCAACATAACACCAATCAGAACCAAGAAAAAAATGACAATTAATGTCCCTGTTTCTGCCACCATAAAATTTAAACCGGCAAACAAAACGGCCCCAATCATCCCGCCACCGAGATCAACCGCGGGGATCTCAGCGGTGACATCTTCCACAAACAACTGCCATGTCATTTTTAACACCGATTGTGGAAAACGGCCAGCATCTGTCAAAGACTGAAAAAGTGTATAATGGTTCAGGATCAGTAAAGAACTAATGATTAAAAGCACACCTGTCCAACGATAATGCCATTTCGGCCAGTCTCGCTTAATGATTAAGTATATGGAAAGAAAAGCCAGCAACAACGGAATGATAAAGTCCCAGTTTCCAGCAAAAAAGCGAAACAAACCCCTGAATAAGATCCCTGCTGTTCCCGGTTGAACGAGGGCAATCACCGAGACCGCCAGAAGAATAAGACCATATAATTCATATACTAGGGCACGTTTAATTCGTTCTCTCCGCGCCTGTTTTCTGCGTTTACCCTTTCGTGCCATAGGGTCAACCCCTTGTTTAAAGATAGCATGAAAAACAGCCGATCATGATCGGCCATTTTTTATTAGTATAGCATGATTTGGTAATATGGACTAGCAGTCACTTGGAGGCACGGAAGTAAATCATGGAACCTGGAGAATAGTTTGGATTAAGATAATCCTGGGGATCGGCACTTATCAAGCGCACAATCTTCGCCTTAAACGGTCCACTGGGTTCAATCACCATTTTCACTCCATTATAATCAATCTCTTCATACCGGGGCTGAAATTGCTCATAACCCTCATAGACCAATTCCAAAGGCATTGAAGTATAAATAATCATTGCAACATCCCTCCCTGTTGCTGTTCCTGCTCTCTTCCCGCCAGATTCTCCTTAGAGGCTATAATCAGTTCGTTCAGCTTGCGCAGGGCTTGCCCCAAACCTCCCACCTCATCAATTAATCCATAGTTGACGGCATCGCTCCCTATCACATTTGTACCAATATCCCTTGTCAGTTCTCCCGTTTTGAACATTAACTCTTTAAATTTTTCATCTTTTATATTGGAGTGACGGGTAACAAAGCTGACAACCCGCTCCTGCATTTTGTCCAAATATTCAAAGGTTTGAGGGACACCAATCACTAAGCCGGTTAACCGGATAGGATGAATGGTCATCGTGGCGGTTTCGGCTATGAAACTGTAATCGGCTGCCACGGCAATCGGCACGCCGATGCTGTGCCCTCCACCCAACACAAGGGCGACTGTCGGTTTAGATGTACTGGCAATCATTTCAGCAATGGCCAAACCGGCCTCAACATCTCCCCCTACCGTGTTCAACACAACCAGAATACCTTCAATATTGGGATTTTGTTCAGCTGCCACCAGCTGGGGGATAATGTGTTCATACTTCGTTGTTTTGTTTTGGGGCGGAAGTTGAAGATGCCCTTCAATTTGCCCAATAATTGTCAAGCAATGAATATTGCTCTGAAAGCTAGGTAACCCTGGGGTACCCAATTGCTGGATTTTGTCAAGGATCCCCCCTTGTTTTTCCTGAGGAGGTGAGGGATTCTGGGTATTGAATGAAGCACCCCGCGCTTCTGGGTCAAGCGGTTTATTGGGATGTGCTTCACGTGTTGAATTTTGGTCTGTCATGCTTCATCCTCCTTCTCCCTTAGTATTCGTCAGGAACGAGATAACATACCTTAATATAAAAAGAAAAAGAGCCCCCTTCCCTGCGCAGGGAAGATGAGGCTCTAAAACACAAAAGCCAAGTCCGGTGTCAGGCTTCCATGATGATGGGTAAGATCATGGGCCGCCGACGGGTTTGTTCATAAAGGAAACGGCTTAACGCATCCCGGATATGAGTTTTTAAAGTTGACCAATCATGGGTTTGAACATTTTGACAGTGTTCCAAAGTGGTCATCACAAGCTGGATGGCTTCATCCATTAACTCCTCAGACTCACGGACATAGACAAACCCGCGTGAAATAATGTCCGGCCCTGAAATAACAGAACCAGTCTCCTTAGAGAGTGTAACTACAACAATCAATATCCCATCTTGTGATAATAATTTGCGGTCTCTCAGTACAATATTTCCCACGTCACCAACACCAAGGCCATCAATCAAAACATGTCCGGCCGGTACTTTGCCGCCCAGTCGTGCTTTACCTTTATGAAACTCTACAATATCCCCATTTTCAATCAGGAAAATGTTACCAGACGGAACACCAGTTGCTTCGGCTAATTTGCCATGCTGGCGAAGCATGCGGTATTCGCCATGAATGGGGATGAAGTACTTGGGCTTCATCAGGTTGAGCATGAGTTTTAACTCTTCTTGGCTGCCGTGACCAGAAACGTGAACGCCTTCCAATCCATAAACCACATGGGCACCGGCCCGGAACAGCTGGTCGATGGTACGGGAGACAAGCTTTTCATTCCCCGGAATAGGCGTCGCCGCAAAAATAACCGTATCTCCCGGAATAATGTCAACCTGTTTATGACTCGATTTAGCCATGCGGGTTAAAGCACTAATCGGCTCGCCTTGGCTGCCCGCGGATAAAATACATACCTTATGAGCTGGTAAACGATTCATTTCATCGATATCAATGAGCAAATGATCAGGGGCATATAAATAACCCAACTCACGGGCTATACGAACGACCTCGGACACATGGCGACCCACAATCGCTACCTTCCGGTTTGTTTCCAATGCGGCATCAAATACATTTTGAATACGGTGAATGTTAGAAGCAAAAGTAGCGACGATAATACGGCCTTTAGCTTTGAAAAATTGATCGACAATGGCCCGACCTACTTCCTTTTCAGAGCGGGTGTAACCTGGACGTTCGGCATTGGTGCTGTCAGAAAGCAAAGCTAGAACACCCTGCTCTCCAATTTCAGCCATGCGACCAATATCGGCATGCTCATCATTAATCGGTGTATAGTCAAATTTAAAATCCCCCGTGTGGACCACTCGTCCCTCGGGTGTATCAATACAAACCCCCACTGAATCTGGAATGCTGTGATTGGTTTTAAAGAAGGTAAGGGTAAAGCATCCCAGTTTGATCTTGCTCTTCTTGTGAATCAACACCCGTTTAACCTGATGGAGCAGATTAGCTTCTTTCAGTTTCGACTCGATTAAACCCAAAGTCAGTTTGGTTGCAAAAATAGGGGCTTTAATCCGTTTCAACACATAGGGCAGAGCGCCGATATGGTCTTCATGTCCGTGGGTAACCACAATACCCCGGATACGTTCTTTGTTCTCTTCCAGGTAAGTAATGTCAGGGATGACAATGTCGATTCCCAGCATATCTTCTTCGGGATATTTAAGTCCTGCATCAATAATAACGATGTCATCTCCATACTCTACAACATACATGTTTTTGCCAATCTCACCAACTCCACCTAAGGCGAAGATCAGCAATTTGTGTTCATTTTGTTTTGACAATTGATTTATCCTCCCATGTTGCCATATTCAGTTGTAGTTACACCCGAACAACGCCCCTGTCACAAAACTGAAAAACCGCACATATCACTTGATCCTATTATACAGGATGGGGATCGGTAATCACAAGTTCATTTATCCATTTTATACCTGTTGCCTGGTTTATCAGCAAAGAGGCAAGCGAAGAGGCTAAACGGTCCTATTTAAAATAATTCATAATATGTGTTTTTTCGCTTTCAGATAAAGGAACGAGAGGAGGGCGTACAGGCCCCACATCAATCCCCAACTCTGTTAATACTTGTTTCACTGGAACAGGGGACGGGGCAGCAAACAAAGCTTTACATTTGGGATAGAGCTCACCATGAATTTGAGCGGCTTCACTCACATTTCCTTCAACAAAGGCGGAAATCATGCGGCTCATTTCCCGCCCGACTACATGGCTGGCCACGCTAACGACACCGTAGCCGCCAATGGCAAGAACGGGAAGTGTTAGATTATCGTCTCCACTGTATAAAAGGAAATCATCCGGCGTACCTTTAATAATTTCTGTCATTTGACCTAGATGACCACTGGCCTCTTTGACCATGGTGATATTTGGAATCTCAGCCAGACGGCAAACGGTCTCCGCTTCCATGTTTACACTGGTCCGGCCAGGCACATTATATAACATCACAGGCAAGGATGTGGATTCGGCAATAGCCTTAAAATGTTGATACAGCCCTTCTTGATTAGGCCGATTATAATAGGGGGTAACCAGCATTACCCCATCTACCCCTAATTGCTCCGCTTTTTGAGTCAGCGCAATTGACTCTTGTGTATTATTACTCCCCGTTCCGGCGATCACTTTTACACGTCCGTCAGTCACCTCAAGCGTGTGTTCAAATAAGGTGAGTTTCTCATCCTTGGTTAATGTGGGCGATTCACCTGTCGTCCCCGCAACGACAATGGTTTCTGTTCCTGTTTGGATGAGATGTTCAATCACCTTCGTTTGGCGTTTTAAATCCAGTTTGCCTTCGACATCAAATGCGGTGACCATGGCTGTCAGCAAGCGTCCAAAACTCACGAGTTGTCCTCCCTTCTATGGTGTTGCTGATTTAATTTATGCAAATTAAATTTACGGTGCAAGGCATTCACAGCCCGAATCATATCTTCGTCCTTAACCAGAACCCAAATGGTTGTATGAGAATCGGCAGATTGCAAAATCTGAATATCTTCCTGTGTTAAAGCTTCAACAATTTGGGCCATTATTCCTGGCACGCCGGCCATGCCTGCTCCTACGATGGAAACTTTGGCGCAATGAGGTTCCACCTGAACCTCAAACTCCATTTCTTTAATCAGCGATATAGCCTGGTCGGCTACGTCATTAAACACCGTATAGGCCACGCCCATGGGATTCACATTGATGAAATCAACACTGATCTTGTTTTCTGCCATCGCCTTAAAGACTTTTAACTGCAAGTCATATTCATGTTCTTTGGCCAGCACTTTAATTTGGGTTAAGTTAGGAACATAAGCAATACCTGTAATCAAACGCTCGTTTAAATTCTCTTGATACTCTCTGACCTTATCCAATGTGGTCACCAAAGTGCCTGGATCGTCCGACATCGTGCTGCGCACCCGGATGGGCACCTGGCTTTGCATGGCAATTTCAACGGCCCGGGGGTGTATAACCTTTGCGCCTTGATAGGCCAGATTGCAAATCTCTGTATAGGTCACCCAGTTGAGCGGGGCAGCATCCTCCACAATACGGGGGTCTGCTGTCATAATCCCATCGACATCCGTAAAGATATCGACATATTCGGCTTTTAACGCCACTCCAAGGGCAGTTGCTGTGGTATCACTGCCTCCGCGGCCAAGGGTCGTAATTTCTCCAGCAGCTGTTCCACCTTGGAAACCGCAAACAACAACGACCTTATTTTTGGCAAGTTCATCTAAAATCCGTTGAGGGTTAACGGAAATGATCTGAGCCTGGCCAAACGTATCATTTGTCAGGATGCCCGCCTGAAAACCGGTTAATGCAACAGCAGGGATCCCTTGGGCGTTAAGCATGCTGGTTAACGTTGCGCTAGAGATAATTTCTCCGCAACTGAGCAGCAAATCCTTTTCCCGGTCCGAGAGATGATTGCCGTTTTGTTTGATCCACTCAAGCAGCGTATCGGTGGCGTAGGGGTCTCCCTTGCGTCCCATGGCAGAGACCACTACAACGACATGATAACCCTCTTCCCTTGCTTTTTTGATATGCTGAATGGCTTTGCCTCTAATCTCTTTATCCTTTAATGATGTTCCACCAAACTTTTGTACAATAATTTTCATCTAGAAATCCCTCTTTGGCTAAAGTAGCTGCTTCAGGATTGAAATTTTGAAATATAGGCTTCCGCAATCTGAATGCTGTTATAAGCCGCTCCCTTTAGCAAGTTGTCTGACACAACCCACAGATGCAACCCATTGGGACGGTCCAAATCCCGGCGGATTCGGCCCACAAACACTTCAGGACGTCCGGCAGCCCGAGTCGCCAAAGGATAGAGTTGTTCAGCCGGGTTATCTTCCACAATCACACCCGGAGCTTCGCGGAGCAGCTGTCTGACTTCTTCCACATTGACCTCTTGCTCTGTTTCAACATAGATAGACTCCGAGTGGCCGGTAAAAACGGGAATGCGAACGCAAGTCGCGGCTACCTCAATGGTGTCATCATGCATAATTTTTTTCGTTTCCCTAACCATTTTCATCTCTTCCAGTGTATAGTCATTTTCTTGGAAAAGATCGATTTGCGGAATAGCATTAAAGGCAATTTGGAATTTCTTCTTATCCTTGGCTACCGGCAGCACTTTCGGAGTGAACGCTTCACCATTTAAGACTTTGGCACTTTGTTCCTTCAGTTCTTCTACAGCCAAATTCCCAGCTCCAGAAACCGCTTGATAAGTGGAAACAATAATGCGTTTAAGCCCATACTTATCCTTAATGGGTTTAAGCGCAACCACCATTTGAATTGTTGAACAGTTGGGGTTGGCAATGATCCCTTGGTGCTTGCCAATATCCTCCAGATTCACCTCAGGAACAACAAGCGGAACATCAGGCTCCATGCGAAAAGCATTGGTGTTATCAATCACCAACGCACCCCGTTTAACTGCTTCTTTGGCAAACTGTTTGCTGACGCTCCCTCCTGCACTGAACAGGGCAATGTCAACACCATCAAAAGCTTCAGGAGTGGTTTCCTTAACCGTGATTGTTTCTCCCTTAAATGAGACTTGCTTTCCTGCTGAACGACGAGAAGCAAGCAAGGTGAGTTTGTGGATTGGAAACTGCCGCTCCTCTAACAGTCTGACCATTTGCTGTCCAACAGCACCTGTGGCACCAACAACTGCCACATGATATGTTTGACTATTCATGGATAAAACTCCTCCCCATGTTAAACTGCTTCACAATTTCTCTATTTTATGGTCACTATTCTAATATTTTAATTCATGTATTTATATTTTTCTACTATCATGGGTTGAAGTTGTTTCCCATCCAGAGCGGCCTCACATGTTTCCTTAATCAGTTCCATACGGGCGACCAAAGAATTCGTTTTGACAAAGGGGTTATCCTGTCCAAACGGTACAAAATAGATATTTTTGGTGTTGATCAGTTTAGCAACATTTGCCGCATTAAGTCCTAGCCCATCGTTGGTTGAAATGGCGACGACAACGGGACGAAGGTTGCGCAGTGTCGCTTTGGTTGCCATTAACACTGGACTGTCTGTTAAGGCGTTGGCTAGCTTCGCCGTCGTGTTGCCTGTCATGGGTGCGATGACCATGATATCAAGCAGTTTGGTGGGACCCAACGGTTCAGCTTTAACAATGCTGTCAATGATATCTTCACCCGTTATTGCTTTGATTTTGGCCACCCAGTCTTCCGCTTTGCCGAATTTAGTATCCGTTGTTTTCACAGTATGGGTCACAATGGGGATGACCCTTGCCCCCGCATCAACAAGTTTTTGGATTTCCGGTATGACGTCAGCATAAGTGCAATGGGAGCCGGTCAGACCGAAACCAATGGTTTTACCTTTTAAATCCATCATTTTCCCCCCCTGGCTTGTCGTTCTTCGATCAGCAGCTGTGTCACTACATTAGCCAATATGCGTCCGGCCGTTTTAGGAGCCACGATACCTGGCAAACCGGGAGCTAAAAGTGCCTTAATCCCTCTCTTCTCAGCAAACCTGAAGTCAACGCCTCCAGGATTAGACGCCAGGTCAATAATTAAGGCGTGAGAAGGTAAATGGACAATCACTTCCGCCGGAACCACTTTGGAGGGAATCGTGTTAAACAATATATCGCAGTGCTGAACATACTGTTTGATCTCCTGCAGATGGAAAGGCGTTAAACTCATTTCATAGCTGCGCGCTAAATGTTCCTTTTTACGGGCTCCGACAAAAACTTTGGCCCCAATGGCATGCAATGTTCTGGCTAAAGTCATACCCACGCGCCCCAATCCCAGCACCACACAATGAGACCCATGCAGAGTAATGTCAGTGTTTTGGATGGCCATCATCAAGGCCCCTTCTACCGTAGGAATAGAATTGTATATGGCCACATCATCCCGTTCCAAGAGCTGAACGAGCTTAAGGTTGTATTTTGAGGCCAACTGCTCCAAATAAGGGGTGGACATGCCCGTATAAATGACACAATGGTCAGGCAAGGCCTCAAGCCATTCATCTTTCAGGATAATGATTTGATCAGAAAAAATACTTTCCACAATCCCATCATCTTGTGTACCCACAACGGGAAGAATAAGGGCATCCACCTCTTCAAAAATCTCCGGAGAAGGATTTACTTTTGTTGCCCCTGGATACTGGCTCTCTAACCGGTTAAAACCTATGAGCAAGATCGTCGCATCCAATTCACTGCACTTTTTAATGACTTCTATTTGCCGGGCATCCCCGCCGATGAAAGCAACCTGACATCCCGTTAACATCAACGATTTGGCCCCTTTCTTGATCAGATTTAAATTTGCTGGATAGCCCAGTCTCTACCTTCATCGTATGACAGGGGACCAAGGGGAGTGCAGGAATTCCAGATTATTTTTTCAGTGATCTAGTCATATACTCTTCCTCTCTCCCTGAGTTCCACAATCATCATTTCCGGTCCAATCTTGCGCACGGCCCTCCACGGAATAACCAGCTCCGTCCGTTTTTTACCCAGGCCAAGGAAGGAAGCAGAGGGTAATAAGAGCGATTCTATGCTGCCAGTCGTCTCACAGATCACAAGATCGGTCTGGCCCACCATGCCCAAACGTTCGCCATTGTCCACATCGATAATTTCTTTGCTGTTCAGTTCACTTAAGCGCATTTACACCCTCTCCTTTGCACATTGATCTATTACTGTCTTATTCTCCTTTGACGAACATGATGACAAGGGCAACACGTTAAAGTTAAAAGACATAAAAAAACCCCATCAACAAGATGGGGAAGTGCTTAGACTAACAGTTGTTCCGGATGAATGCTGTCGGGGATATGCTCCAAAGGACTCACCAATGCAAAGCTGTGCTTCTGCTTGAACAACCGGGATGCCAATTGATGAACATCGTCCAGTGTAATCGCATCGATCCCAGCCACGATTTGATCCAAGGTGAGGTGTCTGTTTAAGAGCAATTCATTGCGGGCAATACGTGACATACGGGAGTTTGTGCTTTCAAGACTGAGCATCAGATGCCCTTTCAACTGTTCCTTTCCGTTCCGCAATTCCTTTTCAGTTACACCGTTTTGGGCCAGATCATGGAGGATGGATGTACATAACTCATACACTTGTTCTACCTGATGAACGGATGTTCCCGCATAAATATGCAGTGAGCCTGTTTCTTGAAAACAGGAGTGATAAGAGAATACGGAGTAAGCCAGCCCCTTCTCCTCTCTGATTTGCTGGAACAAGCGTGAACTCATACTACCGCCTAAAATATTATTTAATAAGATGAGGGCATACAGTTTTGAATCACCTAATGGCAATCCTTCTAAACCAATGCACAGGTGCGCTTGTTCTGTATCTTTCACTTTGAGTAAATGCTCACTGGTAACGCGGGGAAGGGGTTGTTTTTTTGGTTTGTGTTGGTTTTTAAAACGATCAAAATAGGTTTCTGTAAGACGAATCATTTGGTTTTCATCAATATTCCCCGCCACTGCGATCACTGTGTTTTCGGGGGTATAATACTGGTCTATATACCGCCGGAGATCCTCCGGGGTTAATTTCTGCAGGACCTCTTTGCGCCCCAAAATGTTATAGCCTAAGGAATGATTCTTGTATGTGGCCTCGGCAATCAGATCATGAACCACATCATCTGGTGTATCTTCATACATGTGCAGCTCCTCAATTACCACATTTTTCTCTTTTTCTAACTCTTCTTCACTGAAAGTGGCATTGAAAAACATATCAGATAAAACATCGAAGGCATATTCAACATGCTGATCCAGCACCTTGGCGTAATAACAGGTATATTCTTTAGACGTAAAAGCATTTAAATGGCCGCCGATGCTGTCAAAAGCTTCAGCAATATCCCGTGCGCTGCGGGTCGTAGTGCCCTTAAACAGCATATGCTCAATAAAATGTGAGATGCCATTGTTATCAGGCGTCTCGTGCTTTGATCCGGCACCAATCCAAACGCCGATGGATACAGAGCGGACCGAAGGTATTTTTTCCATGACGAGGCGCAAACCGCTTGCATATCGATGTGTTTTAATCAAGGCGAATCCTCCTTAAACGATGCCAGTAGTGCTCTGTTTAAGCAATAATATACCAAAGTTATTCAACCCTCACAATAGCCATGGTTCTCTCAGGACTGAGCACTTCCGATACGGTTCCGGCCCGTAATTCTTTTTGCAGGGCACCTTCGATCAAGTTTGGCAAAGCTTGGACGGTTGAGGCTGTCGGATGCATCAGAATCAGTGCGCCATTTTCCAGATAGGGCACAATGCGTGCTGTAATTTCCGCAGGAGAAGGTTCTTTCCAATCCACCGTGTCCAGTGTCCACATCACAGTGTGCATATTGAATTCCCTGGCTACTTTCACCACACGGTCATCATAGGTACCAGCAGGCGGGGCAAAGTAATGGCTGTTTACGCCCAATTCTTGTATAAGTGCCTCGGTCTTGCTGATTTCCTCTTGAATCTCTGCAATACTGAGCCTGCGCATGTCAGGGTGGGAATAGGCATGGTTGCCAAGTTCATGTCCCCGTTTAATCAATTCCTGAGCCACTTCTTTATTGCGGGAAAGCCATTTACCATCCAGGAAAAAGGTTGCTTTGACCTGATAATCATCAAAAATGTCCAACATGTCCGGTAAATATTCTGTTCCCCAGGCTACGTTCACCATAAAGGCAACCATTGGTTTTTGGGGATTCCCCCTGTAAATTGGAGCAGGTGGCAAATCTTCCAAACCCACCTCCGGTTCCACTTCTTTGATGACCAGATGTTCAAGTTGGACTTTCCCGGCCTGCTTCGCCAGATGATACGACTTATCAATGTCCACTTCTAATCCGTTGTAGCCTGGTATCGCTTTCCAGACGCGATCTATTCGGGCATTGACAGGTTTTTCATTAATCTTCTTGCTTAACTCCTTTATTTCACTAAGCAAAACATCTTGACCGGGAACCTGGTTTATTTCATCTGCACCCTCTTGGCCAGCCAGTTTAGGGTTAGCTGCCGACCTGGCTATCGTCTCCACATGGGGGTTTTTTAAGGTATGTATGTATGACTGAACAGGGTGGGTGTTAATGAGGACCATCACTATCAATATGGTAAGGCCATAACACATCACGGTCAAAAAATACAATCCTGTTTTAGAATTGGACATGCCATATCCTCCCGTGGACAAATTCTTCTGTCATCATTGTATTGTCCATGGGAGAAATTGATGCAAAAAAATTGAGGCTATATGACTATAGCGCTCAATTTCTTTTGCTGAAAAATTTCCGGTTTTGGTCTTTAAGCAATGCTTTGCGAGACAGATTGACACGTCCATGTTCATCAATTTCTGTCACTTTGACCAGGATATCATCCCCAATCTTAACCACATCCTCCACGCGGTTGACCCGCCCTTCAGCCAGTTGTGAAATGTGAACCAGCCCTTCCTTGCCTGGCAGAATTTCTACAAAGGCACCAAACTTTTCAATCCGCTTCACTTTGCCAAGGTAGGTCTCACCAACTTCAACATCCCGGACAATGTTTTCAATCATTTGCTGTGCCTTCTTGATCATGTTCACATCTGGCGAAGCGATGTATAAACGACCATCCTGCTCAATATCAATCTTAACCCCTGTTTCATCAATAATTTGATTGATCATGCGGCCACTCGGTCCAATGACATCGCGTATTTTCTCCGGTGAAATACGCATTGTCTTAATTTTCGGCGCATACGTTGACAGCTCTTTTCTAGGCTGATCAATTACAGCCAGCATTTTATCCAAAATGTACAAGCGCCCTTTGCGCGCCTGCTCCAGCGCTTTAACCAAGATTTCCTTGGACAATTGATCAATCTTAATGTCCATCTGCAAAGCTGTGACACCTTTTTTGGTTCCAGCGACTTTAAAGTCCATATCTCCCAGGGCATCTTCAATGCCTTGAATATCTGAAAGAATGGTAATCTGATCGCCTTCTTTAACCAGACCCATGGCGATACCGGCAACAGGTGCTTTAATCGGTACACCCGCGTCCATTAAAGCCAACGTGCTGGCACAAATGCTTGCTTGGGAAGTGGAACCGTTGGACTCTAAGACTTCAGAAACTAAGCGGATCGTATATGGAAATTCTTCTTCAGAAGGAATAACCGGTTCCAAGGCTCGCTCTCCTAACGCGCCATGACCGATTTCCCGGCGGCCAGGAGCTCTCGGTGGCCGAGCTTCCCCAACACTAAACGGTGGAAAGTTATAATGGTGCATAAAGCGTTTCGATTCTTCAACACCTAAACCGTCCAAGATCTGGACATCTCCCAACGCGCCCAGTGTGCAGACGCTGAGTGCCTGTGTTTGTCCGCGGGTAAATAATCCCGAGCCGTGCGTGCGCGCCAGCAAGCCAACCTCACAGGAGATAGGCCTAATCTCATCACTTTTACGTCCGTCGGGCCTGATCTTCTCCACCGTGATCAGGCGGCGAACTTCTTTTTTAAGCAGAGAGTCAAATACGATCTCAACATCCTTCAGCTTTTTCTCCCGCTCTTCATCATCTTCAGCAATACTTTCACTAATGTGCTGTACAGTTTCATCTTTTAGGGCTTGAATCGCCTCTTCCCGTGCTTTCTTCTCCTTGACCAGGATAACGTCCAGCAGACGGTCTTTGGTGAAGGCTTCAACAGCCTGTTCGATCTCGGGTGCAACTTCATACAGTTCAACTTCCATTTTTTCTTTGCCGACTTCTTTCGTAATTTCAAGCTGGAAGTTGACCAATTTTTGAATTTCCTCGTGCCCCCTTAGCATGGCTTCTAGCATGATCTCTTCAGGCACTTCATCTGCTCCTGCCTCCACCATGTTAATGCCCTGCTGGGTACCGGCAACAATCAGGTTTATGTCACTCTTTTCCAACTGTTGCCAAGTCGGGTTGATAATTAATTCATCACCTATCCGACCGACATTAACACCAGCAATAGGACCGGCAAAGGGGATGTCTGAAATCATCAAAGCCAAGGAAGAGCCAATCATCGCTGTAATTTCTGGTGAGCAATCCTGATCAACAGATAACACTGTGCTGATCACATGCACTTCGTTGCGGAACCCATCTGGGAACAGAGGGCGGATTGGCCTGTCAATCAAACGGCTGGCCAAAACCGCTTTTTCACTGGGACGGCCTTCCCGTTTGATAAATCCACCTGGAATTTTCCCCACTGCATAGAGCCGCTCTTCGTAATTGACCGTTAAGGGAAAAAAGTCCAGGTCTTTTGGCTCCTTCGAAGCAGTCACTGTACATAAGACAGCTGTGTCACCGTAACGGGCCAAAATAGCACCATTAGCTTGTTTGGCCATCTTGCCCACTTCGAAACGAAGCGGCTTACCTGCCCACTCCATTTCGTAGACTTTGAAGTCGTCATGACTCATCGTATACTGTTTCCTCCTCTCAGTATAGCTCTAAATATTCGCTAATAATTTAGTATTTCCTTCTTTTTATTGATTAAAAAATAAATATAACACAGGTGGGCTCATGACGCAGAAAAAGCGGGAGATCTCCCGCTTTCTCTCTTTTATCGGCGCAATCCAAGTTTCTTAATCAGGTTGCGGTAACGCTGAATGTCTTTCTTGCGAAGATAGTTTAACAAGTTGCGGCGCTGACCAACCATTTTTAACAAACCACGCCGTGAATGGTGATCTTTTTTGTGTTTGCGCAAATGCTCGTTCAGGTAATTGATTTTTTCCGTAAGGATAGCAATTTGCACTTCCGGAGATCCTGTGTCATTTTCATGCACTTTGAATTCCTCGATGATTTCCCGTTTGCGTTCTTGTGTTAATGCCATCCTCATTCACCTCCTTCATGTGATCCCCTAAAGCTTAGCCATACGGTGGTGAGTCGTAGAGCCAAGCAATAGGTTAACTAAGGGCCCTGATCAGGACGTCCCAAGCTAAGATATCATAAATTTACACATTTGTCGAGCCCAATAATATGCTGTGTGCCCGGCGGATGTCACTTTCAATTTGGGTGCGCAAGGCCTCAATGGACTCAAATTTACGTTCTGAACGTAAAAAATCAATAAACTCAATCGCTAATGTTTCACCGTATAAGTCCCCGTTGAAGTCAAGCAAATGCACTTCAATCGAAACGGGATGGTCTCCCTGTAGAAAAGTAGGTTTCTTGCCCACATTGACAACGCCAGGATAACGGTGCTTCCCCCTTACCACATAGACAGCGTAAACTCCATATCTTGGGATCACGTAGGGGTAAGCAGGGGCAATATTGGCGGTTGGAAAACCAATTGTTCTTCCCCTTTTATCTCCGTGAACCACTAATCCTGTAATGCGATAAGGGCGGCTTAATAAATCACGAACCTTTGACACCTCTCCCGCTTTTAACAGCGAACGAATGCGAGAAGAACTGATTTTATGATTTTCCTGTTCAATTTTGGATACAACTTCAAAAGCAAAATCTGCCTTTTCCCGGCTCCACCGTGCTAAGGTGTGGATATCGCCTGCCCCCTTATGACCAAAGCGGAAATCGAATCCAGTTACCACCTGCTTAATGTTCAGGCCCACAATATACTGTTCGATAAACTCGGCAGGCGTCAGCTTTGATAATGCAGGGGTAAACTGAACCACATAGGCTGCATCAAGCCCCATCCCGGCCAACATCTCCAGTTTATCAGGAAGGGGCGTAAGGTAAGCTGGAGCTTGTACCAGGCCAAGCACCTCTTTCGGATGGGGGTAAAATGTCATCACAGCTGAGCGTAAACCCAGCACAGCCGCCTGTTGCATTGCTTTAGCAATTACGGCTTGATGACCACGATGCACCCCGTCAAAATTACCAAGCGCAACACTTGCCGGGGCAGGTCTTTCTTTCAGTTCCGACGGATGGGTGACACGATATACTTTCATAGGAAACTCCTTTATGTCTCAAAGACTTTCACAGGTTTTAACACAGATGATCGCTGCCCGCAACAAAGCGCGGTAAATTGACCATAAGGGTCATACACACGGTACAGTTCATCCTCCTCTAACCTTTGGCTAACCCGGATGGCCTGTCCGTGTTTGACCCGTTTAATCTTATCCCAATCCAATTCCACTTTCGGATAGTTGGTCAATGCGGCATCCATTGGAAGCAACTGCTCGACCCACTCAGCCGGACTCCATGTCTTGATCTCATCAAACGTCACACACTGTGCTAAAGTAAAGGGCCCGCTCCTGGTCCGCACAAGAGAGGAAAGGTGAGCAGGAAAGCCCAAGGTCCGGCCGATATCTACCCCTAAGGTGCGCACGTAAGTCCCTTTGGAACAAAGCACTTTAAACGTGATGGTGGGATAGGGCAACACTGGATCATAACGGACGAGTTTCAGCCGGTGAATCACCACCCGGCGGCTGGGCCGCTCAATTTCGATCCCCTCCCTGGCCCACTCATACAAACGTTTGCCTTTTACCTTAACAGCTGAATACATGGGAGGAGTTTGTTCAATTTCCCCCATAAATTGACTCAACGCCTCTAAAACAGCCTGTTCAGTGGGGGGGTGATCCACTGGTTTCTCTTCAATCACATCGCCTGTATGGTCCTCTGTTGTGGTAGCATAGCCCAGTTTGACTTCAGCAATATATTCTTTTTCTTTTTCGGTTAAAAACTGGGCAATTTTTGTGGCACGGCCGAGGCAAATGGGCAGAACCCCTGTCACTTCGGGATCTAAAGTGCCTGTATGGCCCACTTTTTTGGTTTTGGCTAGTTTTCTGACCGCGAGAACGCAGTCATGGGATGTCATCCCTTTGGGTTTATTCAGGACCAGGATACCAGTTAATTTACCCATTTTTTCTAGTGAAACACCTCTTCCAATTTAGCCAGCAATGCCTTTTTCGCTTCATCTAATGTCCCTCTGTAGGTGAAACCTGCCGCCTTGGCATGGCCGCCACCTCCAAATGCTTGGGCAATCTCAGCCACATTAACCGTATCCTTTGAACGGAGAGAGACTTTCACCTCTCCTTCTTTCATCTCTTTAAGTAATACTCCCACTTTTACACCAGCAATTTTACTCGGGTATCCCACTAACCCATCAATATCGTCACGCTCAGCTTGGGCCTGTTTGATGGCGTCAAGTGAAACAGCCATTAACGCCACTTGCTGTTCATAGGCAAATGTTAAAGTATCCAAAGCTATCTTTAAAATTCTCACATGCCCCATCGTGATCGTTTCTAGGGAATGTTGGGCAATTTTGGCAGGCTCGAGGTTAAACTTTAACAGATCTGCTGCCATCTCCATGACCTTGTGGGTCGTATTGGAGTAGCGAAAGCCACCGGTATCGGTTAAAAGACCGGTATACAGTGCTTCGGCCAGATCCTGATTAAGAGCTTGCCGAAAATGGAGACAACATAAATCATACAAAATTTCTGTGGTGGATGCCGCCTCAGGATAGATCACATTGACTTGGCCAAAACAGGTGTTCGTTGGATGATGATCGATATTTAATAGCTCAACATTTTCCGCAAACAAATGACCAATGTCGCCAAACCGCTCCTCATCGGCCACATCGACGGCAATCACATACCGGAAACGATGATTTACAGGCTGTTCAGCCAAATTAATAATCCCGTCAAATCCCTTTAAAAAAGAAAAGCGTTGAGGGGAAGGCCCCTCATTAACAAGAGTGAATGATTTACCCAGATGCCGGAGCAAATGGGCCACTGCCAGTACTGATCCTGTTGCATCACCATCTGGATTGACATGGGAAATAACCAAAAAATGGTCATTTGTTTTTATAAACCGTGACGCTTCAGCCAGTGCTTGCTGGTATGATTGCATAGACTTAACCCCTTAGCTTTTATCCTCTTGATTGATTTCTTTTAGCAACTTTTCAATCCGGTTGCCATACTCAATGGATGCATCAAATTTAAAGATCAGTTGGGGTGTGTGCCGCAAACGCACCCGGCGGCCAATTTCAGAACGGATAAAACCCTTCGCTTTCTCCAAGGCTTCCAATGTTTGTTCCTTTTGTTCCTCATTGCCGAGCACAGTCAGGTAAACCTCAGCTTGTTGCAGATCACCGCTCATCTCCACGTCAGTCACCGTGACAAACCCAATGCGGGGATCCTTTAATTCCTGCTGAAAAATCTGGCTCAGTTCTTTTTTAATCGCCTCACCAACACGCTGAACGCGCACCTCGCGCATGCTGCTCACCCCCTTATCAATCACGCTTATCTCTTGACTTCTTCCATGACATAAGCTTCAATGATATCTCCTTCTTTGATGTCGTTATAATTCTCAATCGTGATGCCGCATTCATACCCTTGGGCCACTTCTCGGACGTCATCCTTAAAGCGTTTCAAAGCATTGATTTTACCTTCGTGAATGACAACTCCGTCACGAATGAGCCGCACAAAGGAATCCCGGGTAATTTTACCCTCCTTAACATACGAACCGGCAATAGTCCCCACTTTGGATACCTTGAAGATTTGCCGCACTTCCACCGTGCCGATGATTTTTTCACGATACTCGGGATCAAGCATCCCTTTCATGGCGTTTTCAATTTCTTCCGTTACGTTGTATATGATGCGGTGCAGACGGATGTCCACTTTCTCTTGTTCAGCCAGTTGTTTAGCTTGCGGCTGTGGACGCACATTAAAGCCGATCACGATGGCATTGGACGCAGCTGCCAAAGTGATATCAGATTCAGTGATCGCCCCTACACCTGAATGAATAATCTTGACGCGTACCCCTTCCACATCAATTTTTTCCAAGGCTGCTTTTAAGGCTTCAACCGATCCTTGAACATCCGCTTTAAGGATCACATTAATCTCCTTGATGTCACCTTCTTGAATTTGTTGGAACAATTCATCCAAACTGACTCTTTGTGTTTGAGCAAGCTCTTTCTGTTTTTGTTTTTCAGCCCGCGCCTCAGCGATGGCCCGCGCCTTTTTCTCATCTTCAAAAACCTTGAACTGATCTCCCGCTTGAGGCACGTCTTGCAAACCAATGATCTCCACAGGAGTAGACGGCCCAGCCTCTTTAATTCGCTGACCATTGTCATTGGTCATGGCCCTTACACGGCCAAAGGTGTTGCCCACGACAATGGGATCACCCACGTGCAGGGTACCATTTTGGACCAGAACAGTGGCAACAGGTCCTTTGCCTTTGTCCAGTTTGGCTTCGATCACAGTACCGGTTGCCAGTCGGTCCGGATTGGCTTTCAGCTCTTCCATTTCAGCCACAAGCAGAACCATTTCCATCAGTTCATCTAACCCTTCCCCTTTCAGAGCAGAAATGGGGACAAAGATGGTGTCGCCACCCCACTCTTCAGGGACCAGATTGAGTTCCATCAATTCCTGCTTGACTTTCTCAGGGTTTGCTTCCGGTTTATCCATCTTGTTGATGGCCACAATAATAGGCACTTTGGCTGCTTGAGCATGATTAATCGCTTCCCTCGTCTGAGGCATGACCCCATCGTCCGCAGCTACGACGATAATGGCAATATCCGTTACCTGAGCCCCTCTGGCTCTCATCGTGGTAAACGCTTCATGGCCCGGGGTATCCAGGAAAGTGATTTTTTTCTGTTCATATTCCACTTGATAAGCCCCGATATGCTGGGTAATGCCTCCCGCCTCTTGGGCCGTTACATTCGTGTGCCGGATGGCATCGAGAAGTGTGGTTTTGCCATGGTCTACATGCCCCATCACCGTGACGACGGGCGGTCTTTCTTTCAGTTGATCTGGATCATCTTGTTCTTCAATCTGCTCAAATTCGGTCTCATCAACCTCTACTTTTTGCTCAACCTTTACACCGTATTCTTCGGCGATAAGGGTAATGGCATCCATATCCACTTCCTGGTTGATATTAGCCATGATGCCAAGCAGCATCAGCTTTTTGATGATTTCCGAAGGCTCTTTTTTCAAACGTTTGGCCAGTTCACCTACGGTGAGGGGACCGGTAATGGTTATTTTTTCAACCGGCTTTTCAACCGGTTTTTCAACTGGTTTTTGCTGGGCAGTCTTTTGATTTTTGTTAGCCTCTTTCTGCTTCTTAGGCTTGCTTCCATGTGCAACATGGAGATGTTCCTTGTCATCCCTATGTTTGGACAGTTTTCTTCTTCTGGGTTTTTCTTTTTTGGGGATGTTCTCCGTCTCATCATCTGGCCCAGTCTCAGCACGGGATAGTACGGGCTGTCTAGGCTTTTCCCGATTTCCCTTTTTAGCCTGACCTTTCGGGGACTTGGGCTTTTTGTCGCTGTTTCGTTTAGTAGCAGATGCTGCTTTGGCTTTAGGTTCGGCTTTCTGCTTTAATTTTTTCATATAATCTTCCACTTTTGTGACCATCTCCGAATCCATAACACTCATATGATTGCGCACATCAATATCAAGACGTTTCAGGATTTCTAATACTTCCTTGCTGGTCATGTTCTGATTTCTGGCATATTCATACACGCGCAGTTTTTGTGTCATAACGTCACCCCCAAAGTTATTGATGACTATACCGTCTAAGTTCATTAGCAAATCCCTGATCAGTGATAGCCACAAGCACCCGTTCTTGTTTGCCGATAGCCCGCCCTAACTGGTATCTGTCACCAGCAATGAGAAAAGGTATTTTATAATAAGCAACTTTGTCTTGAATTTTCTTTTTGGTATTGTCAGAGGCATCTGCAGCCACAAGGACCAAACACGCCTGCTGCTTGCGAATGGTCCTTAAAACTTGTTCCTCACCCGAAATGACTTTACCCGCTCTCATGGCTAAACCAAGCAGGTTCCAAAATTTAGGATCCATCTTGCTCCCTTCCCCATTCTTGCACTTGTTGTTCCAGCAGGTCATAAATCTCATCACTCACCTTGACCTTTAATGACCGGTCAAGGGCATTTTTCTTGCGAGCCAGCTGGAAACACGACTGGCTGGCACAGATATAGGCACCGCGCCCCGACGCTTTTCCTGTGGGATCCAGTTTGACCTCGTGTTCGGGTGTGCGAACAACACGGATCAGTGACTTCTTAGGCATCATTTCTTCACAAGCCACGCACTTTCGCAAGGGAATCTTGCGTCGTCCCATTGTTTATCCATCCCCCTGTTCCCTCAGGATAGATGATCTTCATCAACTGTAACGGTTTCTTCCGGCTGTGTATTCTCCGACACTGCATCGTCAACTTGCACGCCTTCACCTTGTGCAGGATCATCCCCCGCATCTGGAACGTTAACCTGTTCATGATCTTGGGCAGTTGCTTCCGTTTCAACAGTTGATTCCACTTCCTCTGGGGGATTGTCTAATAACCCTTTCTCTTTTGCTTCTGATTCACTCTTGATATCAATTTTCCAGTTGGTCAATTTGGCAGCCAACCGGGCATTCTGTCCTTTTTTTCCAATCGCCAGTGACAACTGATAATCGGGTACAATCACCTGTGTCATTTTTTGATCTTCATAAACATCAACGCGGATGACTTTAGCTGGGCTAAGGGCATTGGCCACATAGACCACTGGGTCATCGGACCACTCCACAATATCGATTTTTTCCCCGTTGAGCTCCTGGACAATGGTTTGCACCCGCGCGCCCTTGGGACCGACACAAGCACCTACCGGATCCACATCTTTGTTATGGGAATAGACGGCTACCTTGGATCGGTCTCCTGCTTCCCTGGCCACCGATTTGATCTCCACTGTTCCATCATAAATCTCAGGCACTTCCAGTTCAAACAATCGTTTAAGAAAGCCAGGATGAGTCCGCGAAAGGAGAATGAGTGGCCCTTTCGTTGTTTTTTCAACCTTGGTGATGTACGCCTTGACACGGTCACGGTGCTTAAATTGGTCGGTGGGCATTTTCTCATGAACGGGCATCAAGGCTTCTGCACGGCCCAGGTCGATATAGATATACCGGCTGTCTTGACGCTGGACGACACCAGTGACAATATCTTCCTCCCGGTCGATAAATTCGTTGTAAATGATGGCACGTTCCGCTTCCCTAATGCGTTGAGTAACAACTTGCTTGGCCGTTTGAGCTGCAATGCGTCCAAAATCACGGGGCGTCACTTCAATTTCAACAATATCCCCAATCTCATAGGCAGGATCCAATCCCCGTGCTGCCTCAAGACTGATTTCTAAACGGGGATCTTTTACTTCTTCCACTACTTCTTTGCGGGCAAAAACACGGACGGTTCCGGTTTCACGGTTAATATCAACCCGCACGTTTTGGGCGGAATTGAAATTTTTCTTATAACCTGAAATCAGTGCGGTCTCTATTGCTTCAATCAAAATATCTTTGCTAATGCCTTTTTCTTTTTCAATGGCATCGAGTGCCTCAATAAAGTCCGTGTTCATGAAGTTTCTCCTCCTTTCAGTCTAAAAGACAACGGCTAAACGGGCTTTGGCTACTTTAGCATAGGGAATGTCAACGGTTTTTGTGGTATGTTTCACTTTAATTTCGATGGTCAGGTTTTCTCCGTCAAACTGTATCAGGCGGCCTTCAAATGCTTTTTGCCCTTCAACCGGTTCGTAGGTGGTCACACAGATAAACTTGCCTACGGCCCGCCGAATATCCTCTTCGTTTTTCAAAGGACGTTCCGCTCCAGGTGAGGATACCTCCAAAAAGTAAGCCTGATCGATCGGATCTACTTCATCCAGTTTGGCTGACAAGGCCTCACTGACGGCACTGCAATCCTCAATATCCACTCCCCCGGGTTTGTCAATATACACCCTTAAGTACCATTTACGTCCTTCTTTTTTAAACTCAACATCCACCAGTTCCAATGCTTTTTCTTCCAAAATGGGTAACACAAGCGTTTTGGTCAGTTCCACAACATTGCTAGCCAAAAACAGAACCTCCTTTTATGCACCTAAAACGAAAGAGTGGGACCGCCCCACTCTTCACACATTGCCTATTCACAGTATTACCAGTACTAAGATAGCATAGTCCTGCCAGAAAATCAATCTTTTTCTGGCCTTTGCCTAGAAAAGAGACAACTGGTTGGTTTCGGGCAAATCTTTTAAGCAACCATGCTGCTCTAGATAATCGATCACGGTTTTGGACACTTTACTGCGGATTTGCAAATCTTCCTTCGAGAGGAATTCACCTTCATTTCGGGCCTTGACGATGCTTATTGCCGCGTTGGTGCCAATCCCTGGGATGGCATTGAACGGGGGAATCAGGCCGTCTCCGTCCACCAGAAACTGGATCGCATCTGAACGGTAAAGATCCACATTTTTAAAGTGAAAGCCCCGCTCCACCATCTCCAGGCACAACTCCAGCACAGTCAGTAAACTTTTTTCTTTCGGTTGGGCCTGGTTCCCTTTTTCCAGTATCTCTTCAATCTTTTTCCGGATGGCCTGTGAGCCTTTCAAAGCTAACTGTACATCAAAATCGTCTGCACGTACGGTAAAGTACGATGCGTAAAACTGAATCGGGTAATGCACCTTAAAGTAAGCAATGCGGACTGCCATTAGCACGTAAGCCACCGCGTGGGCTTTGGGAAACATGTATTTGATTTTCTGGCAAGACCAGATATACCAATCAGGTACGCCATGTTTTTTCATTTCGTTAATATCATCTTCTTCAAGCCCTTTCCCCTTGCGCACCCGCTCCATGATTTTAAAGGCGCGGGAGGGCTCCAAACCTTTATGAATCAAGTAAACCATAATATCGTCACGGGTGGAAATTACCTCGGACAAGACGGCTTTGCCCTCGCGGATCAACTCCTGGGCGTTGTTCAGCCAGACATCTGTTCCGTGGGAGAGTCCCGAAATACGCACCAGTTCGGCAAAGGTGGTTGGACGGGTATCCTCTAACATCTGCCGCACAAAGCGGGTGCCAAATTCCGGGATGCCCAATGTCCCCGTCTTGGACATAATTTGCTCTTCAGTTACTCCCAAGGGCTCTGTACTGCTGAAAATTTTCATGGTTTCCGGATCATCAATGGGAATCTCCTTGGGATTGATGCCCGTCAAATCCTGCAACATGCGGATCACGGTCGGATCATCGTGACCAAGGATATCCAGTTTAAGCAGGTTGTCATGAATAGAGTGAAAGTCAAAATGGGTGGTACGCCACTCCGAGTCCATATCGTCGGCTGGATACTGGATCGGTGTAAAGTCGTATATCTCTTTATCTTCCGGTACGACAATGATCCCCCCGGGGTGCTGTCCTGTGGTCCGTTTAACACCCGTACAACCTTTAGCCAAACGGTTGATTTCGGCTTGACGGAATGTTTTTCCCTCAATTTCCTCATACTTCTTGACAAAACCGTATGCTGTTTTATCCGCCACCGTGCCGATCGTTCCAGCACGGTAAACTTTGTCTTCCCCGAATAATTCTTGCGTATATTTGTGTGCGATGGGCTGATACTCCCCGGAGAAGTTTAAGTCAATATCCGGTACTTTGTCTCCTTCAAATCCCAAAAAGGTTTCAAAAGGGATGTCATGGCCATCTTTGATCAACCGGTGCCCGCACTCGGGGCAGTCCTTGGCCGGCAAGTCAAAACCTGACCCCACAGAACCGTCATCAAAAAACTGGGAATAATGACAGTTGGGGCAGACATAATGGGGAGGCAGCGGGTTCACTTCGGTAATTTCCAGCATGGTTGCCACAAAGGAGGACCCCACTGAACCTCGCGATCCAACAAGGTAACCATCCTGTAATGACTTATGAACCAACTTTTGCGAGATAAGATAGATCACTGAGAAACCATTATTAATAATACTGTTTAACTCTTTTTCTAACCGTTTTTCCACAATGTCCGGCAAAGGATCGCCATAGATCTGTTTCGCTTTGTCATAACACATCCGCCGGATGTCTTCATCTGCCCCCTCGATATGAGGAGTATACAATTCAGCCGGCACAGGTCTTATCTCCTCAATTTGATCTGCAATAGACTGGGGATGCTTAATGACCACTTCTTCCGCTTTGCCGGCTCCTAAAAATTGAAACTCCTCCAGCATTTCATCCGTAGTTCTAAAGTAAACAAGCGGCAAACGGTTGGGATCAAGGGGGGTGGCTCCGCCCAAGGTGGTCACTAAAATTTTGCGGTAAATGGCATCTTCCGGATGAAGATAATGGACATTCCCCGTGGCAACCACCGGTTTGCCCAGCTTGTCCCCCAACTTGACGATGTTGGACAGAATGGTTTGAATGTGTGCTTTGTCCTTGACCAATTCTTTTTCAATCAAATGTTCATAGTTAGAGACAGGCTGAATCTCAAAGTAATCGTAAAATTTGGCGATCTCCTCCACCTCTTCAGGAGATTTTTGCATCATGCCTTCAAAGATTTCCCCCTGATCACAAGCAGAGCCGACCAAAAGACCCTCCCTGTATTGTTCAATCAGGCTGCGAGGAATCCGGGGGGTACGGTGAAAGTATTTGATATGAGCCAACGAAATCAATTTATATAAATTTTTCAAGCCCTGTTGCGTCTTGGCCAGCAGGGTGCAATGAAACGGCCGCTGGCGAATCACATCCCCGCTGCCTTTGTATTCATTTAATTGATCCAGCTGTGTGATCTCTCGCTCCTGGCAATCGCTGATCATTTTCCACAGTAAATAACCTGTGGCCTCCGCGTCGTACACCGCCCGGTGGTGATTAACCAGCTCAATGTTAAATAATTTACACAAAGTATTCAGCCTGTGATTCTTTAAATCAGGATACAAAAAACGGGCCAGCTCCAATGTATCAATGACCGCGTTGTTCAGTTCCAGGCCCAATTTTTTATACCCGACCTGTAAAAAGCCCATATCAAAGCTGGCGTTGTGAGCCACTAGAGTCGCATCACCCACAAAGTCATAAAAGCGCCGCAACACATCTTCAATCTCAGGGGCATCCTTAAGCATATCATCCGTAATCCCCGTCAGTTTCACGATCTGGTCTGTCAGAGGTTCATGGGGATTGGCAAACTCTGAAAACTTGTCAATCACTTCTCCATTACGGATTTTCACTGCGGCCAGTTCGATAATTTTATTATATACCGCAGACAAACCAGTGGTCTCCACGTCAAAGACAACGTAGGTTTCATCTTTCAAGCTGCAGGGTTTGGGATTATAAACAATAGGCACGCCGTCGTCCACAACGTAGGCTTCCAGGCCATAAATAATTTTGACCCCATGCTTTTGGCCTGCTGCAAAGGCTTCCGGAAAGGCTTGAGCCACACCATGATCCGTGACGGCCAGCGCCGGATGTCCCCACTCAGCCGCCTGCTTCACATAATTGGTGATTGAGGTGACGCCGTCCATCGCCGACATGTTGGTATGTAAGTGCAGCTCCACCCGCTTCTCAGGATGGGTATCCTTCCGCCCCTCTTTTTCAATTTTGTTAATATCATGGGCCATCAGGACCAGTTCCCGCTGAAAGGTATCAAGCTGGACACTACCCCGCACCTTGACCCACATACCTTTCTGAACTGCCTGAAAAGCCTCGATATCTTCTTTGCCCTTAGAAAACACTTTGACCGTAATAGAATCCGTATAATCGGTGATATCCATGGTGAGCAGGGTCCGGCCGCTCTTTAACTCTCTCAAGTCCAAATCAAACACATATCCTTGTACGACCACACTTTTCTCTTCTTCATGAATGGTTTTAAGGGGAACAGGATCCTCTTTGATGGCATAACCGATGATCTCTTTGGTGGCAGCAGGCTTTGGTTTCTCTTTTGTTTCAGCTGCTTGCTCCTGCTCTGTCTGTTGTACCGCTTGTTGAGCCCGGGCCTGGTCCTCCTTCTCCCGCGCTTCTATAAACTGCTGATAGGCTGCCTCTGCTTCTTCAATCACATACTGGGCCTTAGGATTAAAATCCATAAACTGCTGATAAAATTCCTTCAGCAAAGGCTCCACTTTTTTCTGATACAAGCCCTTTTCAACTTCATTAAACACAGAAAAGACAATGGTATTGCCTTTCAATTCGGGAGGAAAAGACTCAAGCCGTTTATAAATCCCATTCAAGCGGTGGCGTTGTTCCCGTAAGAATTCAGGCCAATAATCATAAAATAGAGAAGCTTGATTAACAGGTGTTGTAAAGCGGAAAACAAAGCGAACTTCTGCAAGGTGGGAAAAGGTGTTTCGTAAACGTTCTGAGAATAGTTGGTAGATAGAAGGAGGAAAAGGCTTTTCCAAAACAAAATGGAAAAGCCAACGTTTCTCCCGTTCAATCAGCTGCAATTTGTCAATATAAGCTTCCTTAAAGTAAGTGTCTTGGATATCTGCAGGAATCTCCAGTTGTTCCAATAGGATTAATAGTCTCTCCCGCTTGACTTTCACTTCAGTTGCCATGGTTAGCTGTTCCCCCTCTCCCTGTTTCCACCAGTCCCTTGTCTGGGTGTGACAAAACCTGGCCTAACTGAAGCAATGGGCCAAAATTAGGCCTGCTCTAATAATCTGGGCAAAATTTGGATCAGCTCATCCGCTTTAATCTCTTCCGTTTCCCCAGTGCGCCGCAACTTGCATTCTACTATACCGTCCCCTGCTTTTTTACCGACAGTTACCCTCAGCGGGATACCGATCAGATCAGCGTCTTTAAACTTAACCCCGGCCCGTTCTTCACGGTCATCATAAAGCACATCAAAACCTGCCTGCTGCAATTTAACATACAGTTGTTCAGCCAATTCACGCTGCATATCATCTTTCATGTTGACAGAGATTAAATGAATGTCAAACGGGGCCACCGCTCTGGGCCAGATAATGCCATGTTCATCATGATGCTGCTCAATGATAGCTGCCAGCAAACGGGTGACACCGATCCCATAACAGCCCATTATCATTGGCTGCTGATGTCCATTTTCATCTAAAAAAGTAGCCCCCATCGCTTCACTGTATTTTGTCCCCAGTTTAAAAACATGGCCGACTTCAATACCCTTAGCAAAGCGGATGGTACCTTCACAACGGGGACAGGCATCTCCCTCAGTAATCTGTCTAAGATCCTCATATCTTTCCACTGCAAAATCCCGGCCAACAGAGACGTGAATATAGTGCTTGTCCTTTTCGTTGGCACCTGTCACCGCATCTTGCATACCTTTCACACTATGATCTGCTATGATCTTAGCGCCGTCCAAACCGATAGGACCAATGAATCCTGGCTCAGATCCCAGTTCTGCGCGAATCCGTTCTTCATCAAGCAACTCAACCCGGTCTGCACCAAACAGATTCTTCACTTTCACTTCGTTGAGCTCAAAGTCTCCACGGACAAGAGCCACAACTACTTGACCATCAACGTCCAGGGCCACGGCCTTAATGATCTGACGGGGCGAAACATCAAGCATGTCTACCAGTTCGGTGACCGTTTTCGCTTGAGGGGTGTTCACTTTTTCCATTGGCTGTCCAGTGCTCTCGATTTGCCTGTAATCACGCTGGTTCACTTCAGCCTTCTCAATATTGGCCGCATACTGACAACTGTCACAATAGGCAATGGTATCTTCCCCGACGTCAGACAAGACCATAAATTCATGGGTGCCTGTACCGCCAATGGCACCAGAGTCGGCTTCTACCGCTCTAAAATTAAGCCCGCATCGAGAGAAGATGGCCTGATAGGCCTCATACATTTTGCGATAGCTTTCGTCTAAACCTTCATGGGAAGTGTCAAATGAATAGGCATCCTTCATGATAAACTCCCTGGCCCGTAAGACCCCAAACCGGGGCCGGCGTTCATCACGAAATTTAGTCTGAATCTGATAAACCGTCATCGGCAGCCGCTTATAGGATTTAATCTCATCCCGCACCAGCGCCGTTACAACCTCTTCATGGGTCGGACCTAAAGCAAACTGCCGTTCATGCCGGTCATATAAACGCATCAGTTCAGGCCCATATACATCCCATCTGCCAGTTTCCTGCCAAATTTCGGCCGGATGCAGCGCCGGCATTAATATTTCTTGGGCTCCGGCTTTATCCATCTCCTCGCGGATAATGGCTTGAATTTTTTTTAGCACCTTTTGCGCCAAAGGCAAGTAGGTGTACAGCCCGGATGCCAATTGACGGATCAAACCAGCTCTAAGCATAAGCTGGTGACTGACCACTTCTGCATCAGCAGGGATGTCTCTCAAAGTTGGAATGAGATAATGTTGTTGCCTCATCTCTCCATCACCTTTCCTTAATTCCTTAGCAAATCACGACTAGTTAAAGAACACCCGTTGAATATCATTCCAGGTCACCACGAGGATTAATAACATGAGCAGGGCAAAACCTATAAAATGGGCCAAACCCTCTTTCTGCGGATCAATGGGACGCCCCCTCACTGCCTCAAGGGCTAAAAAGAGCAATCTGCCTCCGTCTAATGCTGGAATCGGAAGCAAGTTAAGGATGGCCAGATTGACACTCAAGGCAGCGGTCCACCGCAGGAGAATAGGCAACCCCGCTTGGGCGGCCTGCCCCGTGAAATCGAAGATGCCAACCGGGCCAGCCAGCGCATCAAGTCCCACTGCACCTGTAAATAACATGCCGATCACTTTAAAGATGAGCATGGACAGCTCCAACATGTAGTTAAAGCCATACACAAATGATCCCAAAACAGAGTGCTCCACATGCTGATGGACACCGATAAACCCGACCTGCTCCCCAGACTCCAGTTCATGTTCCCTGACCGCAGGAGTGATCGTCAGCTCAAACTCTTCGTTATTCCGTTCAACAAGAAAGACCAGCTCCCGTCCAGGATTATGCATAATGGTTCGCACCAGTTCCTCCCAGCTGTCCATGGCCTTTTGATTAATGGCCAGTATGCGGTCTCCTTGCTCAAGCCCGGCTTCTTCAGCGACAGAGCCTGGCAGCACATCACCAATGATGGGCTCCTCACTAGGCACCCCGTAACTGAGGGCCAATCCGGTAAACAAAACAAAGGCCAGGATAAAATTAGCCAAGGGACCGGCAAAAATAGTCGCTGCCCGCTGTCCCAATGTTTTGCTGCCAAATTGGCGATCGTATGGAGCAATCAACATTTCCTGATTGTCATAAACCAAGACAGCTTCCCGGTCAACTTCATAGCGGACCAGCTCCTCTTCCGCATTGTATCCTTCAATAAACAAATCATGCTCTAAATCAATACGCTGGACATTTAATGTCTCTGTGTGGCTAAGTTTTTTCTTCCTGTTCAAAATAATTTTGGTGACTTTTCCTTCGGCATTAAATTGCAGACCCACATCGTGGCCGGTCTTAATTTGAACCATCTCCGGATCTTCCCCGGCCATGCGCACGTAACCCCCCAGGGGAAGCAGACGGATCGTATACAGTGTTTCACCTTTACGAAAGGAAAAAAGTTTGGGGCCAAAGCCAATGGCAAATTCACGGCATAAAATGCCAGCCCGTTTAGCTACGATCAAATGTCCCAGTTCATGAACAAAGATGATCACACCAATGACCAAAATAATGCTAATCACTGTTTGCATGTCAGCACCTTCTTCCTAACGTTTTTGCCCTCTCTCTTGCCCAGCGGTCGATCTCTTCTATCTCTTCCAGAGTGGGATTGGGGATGGGGTCATGCTGTTCCATTGTCCGTTCGATCACTTTTTCAATCTCCAGGAAACCGATTTCCGAACACAAAAATTGAGTTACAGCGATCTCATTGGCCGCATTTAAGACAGTTGGCATAGTGCCTCCTGTTTTTCCTGCTTCAAAGGCCAGCCTTAAACAGGGATAACGGTTAAAATCTGCTTCCCGGAAGTGCAAGCGGCCAATCTGAGCCAAATCAAGACGCGGAGTATGGAGCGGAAAACGGTCAGGATAAGTTAATGCGTACTGGATAGGTACTTTCATATCTGGAGTACCCAGCTGGGCCATCACCGCGCTGTCCTGAAATACAACCATAGAATGGATAATGCTTTCGTCATGAAGCAGAACTTCTATTTTTTCATAGGGCATGGCAAACAACCAGTGGGCTTCAATCACTTCTAATCCTTTATTCATCATCGTGGCCGAATCAATGGTCACTTTCCGCCCCATAGACCAGTTCGGATGCTTTAAAGCGTCTTCTACCGTGACATTTACAAGTTCTTCTCTACTCTTATGTCTGAAACTGCCTCCTGATGCCGTCAAAATTATTTTTTCAACTTGCTTGCTGTTTTCTCCCTGCAAGCATTGAAAAATAGCCGAGTGTTCACTGTCAACAGGCAAGATGGCTGCCCCATGTTTATCAGCCATCTCCATCACGATCTGACCTGCCGTGACCAATGTCTCCTTATTAGCCAAGGCAATTTGCTTGCCCTGCTCAATGGCAGCCAAAGTCGGCCTGAGCCCGATGCTGCCCACAACCGCCGTTACTAATGTATGTACATCTTCATGGATTGATACTTCAATCAATCCTTCCAGACCATAAACAACTTTTGTCTGGTCAGGAATATGTATCTTCACCTTTTCGGCCAGCTCTTTCGTGCTTACCGAAACAAGGGCCGGTTTAAACCGGTTGGCTTGTTCAATGATCAAATCAACGTTCGTCCCACCTGCAATTGCGACCAGTTTAAACGCGTCAGGGTGGGCAGCGATGATCTCCAGTGTTTGCCTGCCAATAGAACCTGTTGAACCTAAAACGGCAATATTCTTCATGGCACAAACCCCTATTTTTATCTTTTCATTTTCAAACTATAGCAATGATTTTGTTCCCTGACAATGGTCAGTTTACTTTAGAACCTCTCAAGCAGAAAGAGAAGCACAAAAACAAAGATCAAGCTGTCAAAACGGTCTAATACTCCTCCATGACCAGGTAGAAGCGTTCCCGAATCCTTTACTCCATAATATCGTTTCAAGGCCGATTCGATCAGATCCCCGGCTTGACTGGCAACGGACACCAAGAGTGCCAGACTTAGTGCTTCCCCATAATGGACAAATGGTGCGGTGAAAAACTGAATGAGAACGCCCCCCATCAAACCGAAAACGATGCCCCCCAGAGAGCCTTCAATCGTTTTGTTGGGACTTATACTAGGGCATAACTTACGTTTGCCAAAGGCCCGGCCAATGAAGTAAGCACCGCTGTCCGTAGCCCAGATCACCAACAGCACAAAAAAAATAAACGCAAGCCCTTCCGTTTCCCGGGCCGAGACAAACTGAGCAAAACCAATTCCGATATAAAACACGGCCAGCAAATAGGGGCCAAAGTGGTCAGACGTCACCCGGTTCTTGGTGACAACAGTGATGAGCAAAAACAAGACCATAAACAGCACAAACAGAGTCTCTGTGGAGATGACAAACAGGGGTGAAACCTGGATCAGATTGGCATTATGCAGGAAGGACCAAAAGAGCACCAGCAAAAAAACCAGACCCAGTACAGAAGGGGCGAAAAATAAAGGGATCCCGGCCATTCGAATCATTTCACGGTAAGCCAGCACAGCCAGAAGAAAAATGAGAAGGGCAAACCATAAACCTCCCAAAATAAGAAAGACGATAAACAAAGAACCACCAATTGCTGCTGTGATTACACGTTGCCTCAATAGACACCCTCCTCACTTTAATTGCCCAGAGAGACCGCGCCACCTTTAAATCGAACCGTAACGACGAGCCCTCTGTTGAAAGTCATGGATGGCTTCTTCAAAATGTTTTTTAGTAAAGTCAGGCCAATAAACATCAGCAAACCACAGTTCAGTATAGGCTAATTGCCAGAGCATGAAATTGCTCAAGCGGATTTCTTTGGTACGGATGAGTAAATCAGGGTCAGGCAATCCGCGCGTTTGCAGAAATTGACTGACAAGCTGCTCATCAATATCGTCAACACTAAGTTCATGGCGTTGCACTTTGGCGGCGACAGTTTTGACCATCTGGACAATTTCTGAACGGCTGCCGTAATTCAAAGCAAAGTTAAGAATCAACCCTGTGTTGTGGCGGGTCTTTTCAACTGCTTCTTTCACCGCTTGAAGGGTATGAGGGGGCAATCCCTCTTCAGAGCCCAGCAGGCGAACCTGCACGTTACGCTGATTCAATTCGTCCAGTTCCGTTGCTAAATACTCTTGAGGCAACTTCATCAAATAATCCACTTCTTCTCTCGGCCGCTTCCAATTTTCCGTGGAGAACGCATACAGTGTTAATATTTTTACCCCAATCTCATCGGCCGCTTTCGTGATCTCTTTAACCACTTTCATGCCAGCCCGGTGTCCTGCAGCCCGGGGAAGGCCTCGCTGATTGGCCCAGCGGCCGTTTCCATCCATAATGATCGCCACATGTCTGGGAATATTATTTAATTCGATTTCTTCTTTCGACTGTTCCGTTTTGGTCTGTTTGTGTCGATTGGTAAACTTGTGCAACATAAAAATTCCTCCAACAATTGATGAACAAAATCACCCTCTTGAGTTGGAGGGTGATTGACCGTCACCTTCAGCGTTACACTTCCATAATCTCTTTTTCCTTCTTAGCAATAATTCGATCGACCTGGGCAATGTACTCATCAGTGGCCTTTTGCACCGTGTCCTGGTAACGACGTGATTCGTCTTCGGAAATTCCGCCCTCTTTTTCAATTTTCTTGATGGATTCATTGGCATCCCGGCGAATATTGCGGATGGCAACCTTGGCATCTTCACCATATTTTTTAACCATTTTAACCAATTCTTGACGTCTTTCTTCAGTCAAAGCGGGAATTGTAATACGGATAATGTTACCATCATTATTAGGCGTCAATCCTAACTCGGACTTTAAAATCGCTTTTTCAATGGCATCCAACGCGCTTTTGTCCCAAGGCTGGATGGTCAACAGACGAGGTTCAGGTGCACTAATATTGGCCAGTTGATTAACAGGTGTTTGGGTGCCGTAATAGTCAACATAAACCTTATCCAACAAAGCAGGTGTTGCCCGGCCGGCCCGCAAACTGGCCAATTCTGTTTTCAATTGGTTGACCGCTTTATCCATTCGCTCCCGTGCATTTTGTATGACCTCATTTACCATCAGGAATTCCCCCTTACAATTGTTCCAATTTCTTCCCCACAGACGGCTCGCTTGATATTTCCTTCTTCAGCAATGGAGAAGACAATAAGCGGAATGTTATTGTCCATGCATAGGGACGAAGCTGTTGAGTCCATTACAGCCAGTCCTTCTTTCAACACATCAAGAAACGAGAGATTATCGTACTTTTTAGCATTGGGATCGACTGTTGGATCAGCAGAATAAATCCCGTCCACTTTATTTTTGGCCATTAAAATCACTTCAGCTTCAATCTCAGCGGCTCTTAATGCTGCAGTGGTGTCCGTGGAGAAATAAGGATTTCCGGTTCCGGCAGCAAAAATAACCACCCGCTTTTTCTCCAAGTGACGAATGGCCCGGCGGCGTATGTAAGGTTCAGCCACTTGTCGCATTTCAATGGAGGTTTGCACACGGGTTTGCACACCAATAGCTTCAAGGGCATCTTGCAGAGCCAAGGAATTCATCACTGTGGCCAACATGCCCATATAATCGGCCGTGGCCCGATCCATTCCTTGGGCACTGCCGGCCATACCCCTCCAAATATTGCCACCCCCAACCACAACAGCCAATTCAACTCCTAGCTCAGTCACTTCTTTTATTTGTTTGGCAATGGATTGTATCACCATTGGGTCAATGCCAAAGCCTTTTTTCCCCGCCAAGGCTTCTCCACTTAACTTGAGGACGACCCGTTGGTACTTCGGCTGCATAGGGTTTCCTCCATTCTCATATTCTGCAGATCTGTCGCAATTCCTTCTTTTTTCCTCAAAAATAGGGAACACGGCGTGTTCCCTATATGATTGGTACTAAAGACGCATGGCCATTATTTTTTCACTTGGGACATGACTTCTTCGGCAAAATTTTGTTGTTTTTTCTCAATACCCTCGCCGAGTTGATAGCGGTAGAATTGTTTAACTTTGACATCTTGCCCTTCTTGCTGCAGCAATTTGCCCACAGTAAGGTCTGGATCTTTAACAAATTCTTGCTCTAAAAGACACACTTCTTGATAAAATTTACCTAAACGGCCTTCCACCATTTTTTCCACAATGTGTTCAGGTTTACCTTCATTAAGCGCTTGCTGTTTCAAAATTTCCCTTTCCTGATTCACAACCTCCTCAGGCACATCGTTTCTGGAAATATAACGGGGATTAAGTGCAGCAATATGCATGGCCACATCTTTAGCCAGATTTTCATTGGTTGTATTTTCAAGAACGGTTAACACACTGATATTGCCGCCCATATGAATGTAGGCACCGAACACATCTTTATCGGTCTTCTCAACCACTTCAAAGCGGCGTAATTTTATGTTTTCACCAATTTTGGAAATTAAAGCGTGCAAACGCTCTTGCAGTGTTTCCTGGCTGCCTTCCAGTTTTTGTTGCAACGCTTCTTCCACACTGCCTGGACGGTGTTTAACCAGATGCTTGCTCACCTCAGAGAGAAAACCTTGGAATTCCGCATTTTTGGCCACAAAATCAGTTTCACAATTGACTTCGACCAACACGGCAACGTTACCTTCTACCTCTACGGTTGTTAAACCTTCAGCAGCAACCCGGTCCGCCTTCTTAGCCGCTTTGGCCAACCCTTTCTCACGCAGATACTCGATGGCTTTCTCCATGTCGCCATTTGTTTCTGTCAGTGCCTTTTTGCAATCCATCATGCCGGCACCCGTTTTTTCACGCAGCTCTTTTACCATGCTTGCTGTTACAGTCACAGCTGTCATCCTCCTTTATCCCGTTGTCAGTTCAAAATAGTTTATGCGTTTTATGTACATTCTTTTTAAAGTTTTCCCAAGCTTATCATTCATAAAACCTTTAAAAAAAGGGGGCTAAGGGCATCCCCTCAGACCACCCCTTTTCAAATTTTTAAAGCAAATGCTGGGATCTTGATTAGGATGCGCTGGTTTGCTCTCCTTGATTCCCTTCTAAAACGGCATCAGCCATTTTGGAAGTTAAGAGTTTTACAGCACGGATAGCATCATCGTTGCCAGGAATGACGTAATCAATTTCATCTGGGTCACAATTGGTGTCGACAATGGCCACAATCGGAATCCCAAGCTTCCGTGCTTCAGAAATGGCAATTCGTTCCTTACGGGGATCAACGACGAACAGGGCATCTGGCAGCTCTTTCATCTCTTTAATGCCACCCAGGAATTTTTCCAGGCGTTCTTTTTCTTTGCGAAGCAAAATCACTTCTTTTTTAGGCAACATATCAAAAGTGCCGTCTGTTTCCATTTGCTCCAGCTCATGCAAACGTTCAATACGCTTGCGGATGGTTTGGAAATTGGTTAAGGTGCCTCCCAGCCAGCGCGTATTGATATAAAACATGTTACAGCGCTCAGCTTCTTCTTTGATTGACTCTTGAGCTTGTTTCTTGGTGCCGACAAACAAAATTTTTCCTCCGTTTGCGGCAAGATCACGGACAAAATTATAAGCTTCCTCAACCTTCTTCACTGTTTTTTGAAGGTCAATAATGTAAATACCGTTACGCTCCGTAAAAATGTAACGGGCCATTTTCGGGTTCCAACGGCGGGTTTGATGGCCGAAATGAACCCCGGCTTCTAAAAGTTGTTTCATTGAAATAACTGCCATGTGAATATGTCCTCCTTTGGTTTTTTCCTCCGACAGCCGCTTTTTTAGATGGAACTTGCCTAGGGCAAGCACCCCCATCTAAATTGGCCGCCGTGTGTGCTTCACACCATCAGTTAATATATCATACTCAATACAAATAAGCAATGTACTACTCCTTATCTTTTTTATTAAAAAGGCTAATCAACAGTTCAGTCTCACCAATGCCAATGCCCAGCTGCTTAGCAATTTGTTCTGGAGAGTATCCTTGCCGGTGCAAACGAAGGGCGCGGGCAAAAGCTTCGTCTCCTGCAACGTTTGCTTGGGTTGAATGCTTTGCAAATAAGTCCAAGTCATGCCGTTCGTCATCTGCATGGGAAGTATGGGAGGAAGGGGGAGTATTTTCATTCATTTTATTAAGGAAATCGTTCAGTTTATTCTCCCATTTGGCCTCCAGATCCTCTATATGGGCCAGTACATTTCGATAGTATGTTTCATTTTCTTGTTCAACCTTTTTAACAAAGTTTTCCAAATACTCAAGGGTAGAACGGGGTTCGCCTTTTGAGCGGCCAAGGACGGAACAACGTTGATAAACAACAATGAGGGCAAACAGGGTGATCAAATGGAGAAGCAGGCTTAAGGCAATCCATATACTCACTCCGCCATCCCACCTTAATCTAAATATGTTGAGCTGACCAGGTCAAAAAGTTGTGACTAATTGTACAACAGTTGTCTTTCCTTGGTTAAAGCTGCTTTTAGCCGCAACAAAGCTTTGGAGTGAAGCTGAGAAATACGGGAAGTGGATAAATTTAACAGTTTGGCCACTTCAGTTAAAGTTAATTCTTCAAAGTAAACAAGGGAAATCACCCACTTCTCCTTTTCAGGCAAACGTTCAATCGCCTGAGCCAGCGTTTCTTTCATCCACTGTTGATCCATAAACTGTTCAGGATTTTCAGCCTCGGTGTTCTCTAAAAGCGCAGATCTGGCCACATGCTGGCTTTCATCATCATAGACCACCTCATCAATGGAGACCATAGCCGCCAGGGAAGCATCAGCCAGTGATTGTCTCAGTTCCTCAACACTGATCCCCAAATACTGGCTCACTTCTTGATCGGTGACCGGCCGCTGCTTCTCCTGCTCCAATTTCAGATAGGCTTGTTCGATTTTACGGACTTTTTCCCGGACAGAACGGGGAATGTAATCGTCTTTTCGCAATCCATCGATAATGGCCCCCTTGATCCTGAGGCTGGCATAGGTTTCAAATTGCCAACCCCTTTCCGGCTCGAACTTATCCAGGGCATCTAAGAGACCTTCCATCCCCAAACTTCTGAGGTCATCTTTGGTGACACTGTCAGGTAAGGAAAAGGCCAAGCGATTGACCACATAGTCGACTAACGGGAGGTATTTTAAGACAAGATATTGCCCAGCTTCAGGGTCTCGCCCGTGTTTCCATCTGTTCCAGTTTTTCCAGTCTGCTTCTGTCCATTTTTTCATTCCTAATGGGCTCACCCCCTATCCGTTTGCATTTACAGCTTTTTGATTCCCTTGCTAGCAGTGCGGACCATCAGCACACCAGTCAGCGTGTCCAACTCAATGGTCCGTCCGTAATTTCCACCGGTGTCCTCTGCAACAATCGGGATGTTGAATCGTTTAAGCTGTAATTTACAAGCCTCCACATTACGTTCACCGATCTTCATGACTGGGTTTGAACCTTGAAATGAGAACATTTGCGCCCCTCCGGCCAGCTTGGCCTGAAACTTCCGCCGATTGCCCCCACAGCTGACCATTTTTTCAATTAATAAGGGAATGGCTGTGTCCGCATATTTGGCCATATTCGTATCTCCTCTGGATAAGTCTTTGCTTGGGAGCATAACATGGGCCAGGCCTGCAATTTGCTTAGAAGGATCGTAGATGGCTACCCCAACGCAAGAGCCGAGTCCGACCGTCATTATTCTGTCTGGGGCACAAGCGACCTTAAGATCAGCCATGCTGACTTTAATCACGTTTGTCATGTTCTGTTACTCCTAATGCTTGAAATAATCTTGAAAAAGAGTCTGGATCAGGTAAAAGAAAGAAATGCCCTTCAATCGGATCTTGACCTGACTGGTCATAAAAACACGCATCAATCACTAATGCATCGTTTCCTACCTTACCTACTTCTAACAAGCCATAGCTTAAAATGGCGGCCGCCATGTCAATTGCCACCTCAGGAACCGACGGCTGGATGTTCAGTCCCGTTAAATCAGCCAAAGCTGATAAGTAGGAGCCGCATAAAATATTGCCCACTTCTTGTATGGCAGATAAGTGCAGGTCATTTAACAGGTCAGATACTTCGGGGCTGAACAGGTTACGAATCAGCTTTTCAGCCTTCTCCTGGTGAAGAATGAAAAACATATAACCTGTGACATCACCTTGTATCGTCAACACAGTAGCAACAATAACGTGCTCGGCTCCTCCCACCCGTTCTGCAATCTCATCGAAGGACACCAAGCGGACGTCAGGGACCTTCATTTGAATCGGTTTTTGCAACAAGTGAGCTAAAGAGGTGGCAGCATGGCCAGCACCAATGTTGCCAATCTCCTTCAGGACGTCAACCTGCATATTGTTCAATTGATCCCAGGTACTCATGATGTCTCCTCAATCTTGTTGGTTTGGTTGTGATGAGATAAAACATGTTCAAGATTAAGCAAAGTCAACAATCTGTTTTCCAGTCTGACCACACCTCGGACATAATCGGCCATCACTCCCCCCACCACTTCCGGAGGAGGTTCAATCCCATCAACCGGAATGTTGATCACATCATTGGCAGCATCAACGATCAGTCCCACCTCCATCTCACCTGCCACTACAATAATGATCCGTGTGGTGCTGGTATCATCTGTTTCGTCCAGATTAAACCGGCGGCGCAAATCAATCACCGGAGTGACCACTCCTCTTAAATTGATGACCCCTTTGACAAACGGGGGGGTGTGTGGCACCCGTGTAATCGGCTGCAGAGGCTCAATCGAACGGACCTGCTCAACCTCAATGGCGTATTCCTCTTTGTCCAGCCTAAACACAACAACCTTCTTCTCCTCAAGTTTCACCTGTTCGTTCTGCATGTTTTTCCCTCCGCCAAACAGCATGATGGTTTATTTCCTTATTTAATCAGTGCATTGCAGTCTATGATCAAGGCCACCTGCCCATCCCCCAAAATGGTTGCTCCGGAAATAGCGAAAACTTGATTTAAGTAAGCCCCAAGGGATTTGAGCACCACTTCCTGCTGGCCAATTAAAGCATCCACAACCAACCCCGCCAACTTCTCCCCTTTCCTTACAATCACGATGGAAAGAACGTCCTCGTCCACTCTTTCCCCTGGCACTTCAAAAACCTCCTCCAAGGAGACCAGGGGTACAACTTTTCCTCTAAAATTAATCACTTTCTGCCCCTGGACGGTGCGGACATCCCCTTTTTTGACTGCAGCCACCTCAATGATAGAGGTCAGCGGAATCGCATAAGTCTCATGCTTTACTTTGACAAGCAGAGCGGAAATGATAGACAAAGTTAAGGGCAGTTGCACCGTAAAAGTGGTCCCTGCTCCGGGCTCTGATTGAACGGAGACACTTCCCCCCAAAGATTCGATTTTGTTTTTGACCACATCGAGCCCAACGCCCCGTCCGGATATGTCAGACACCGTCTCAGCGGTACTGAAACCGGAAGCAAACAGCAATTGATAGACATCCTGATCCGTAAACTCCTGCCCCCTTTCCCAGGTCAGGATTTCCCGCTCAACTGCCTTTTTTAACACTTTGTCACGGTCAATGCCCCGCCCGTCATCTTTGACCTCGATGAAGACATGATTGCCGCTGTGATACGCCTTAAGCTCTATCCGCCCCTGTTCCGGTTTACCCAAGCGTCTGCGTTCTTCTTTAGTTTCTAAACCATGATCAATGGCATTGCGCAACAGATGGACCAGCGGATCACCAATCTCATCTATCACTGTACGATCCAGCTCCGTCTCTGTTCCGCTCATAATCAACTCCACTTCTTTCCCTAATTCCCGCGCCAAACTGCGCACCATTTTGGGGAAGCGGTTAAAGACTTGTTCAACGGGCACCATGCGCATGTTGAGAATCAGATCTTGCAAGTTGCTGCTCATGCGGCTCATGTGTTCTACTGTGTCCATTAATTCTTGATGTTGAAGTTCCTTAGAGATTTTCTCCAGACGGCCCCGGTCAATAACCAGCTCGCTAAACAAGTTCATTAACGCATCTAAACGGTCAATATTGACGCGAATGGTCTTATTCAGCACCCGTTTTGTTCCTGCTCCAGTCGACGGTGTGTTAGACCGTGATGATTGACGCGGTGCTTCACTAGCCGGCGCTTCTTTTCCAGCTGCAACTTCTTCTGTTGCGCTCATCTTTTTTTGTCCCTGACTGTGCTTCAACTCGTCTACACTGATGGGGAAAATCTCTACCTGTTCTATTTCCGAAACTTTGAGGATGATCTGTTGAATATATTCCATGGGTTGTTTGGTGACATAAAGCAGTTGAAAAGAGAAATCAAAGGCCTCTTCTTCTATTTCTTGCACCGGAGGATGGGATTGTATAATTTCCCCTTCCCTTTCAAGGAGCTGAAACACCATGTACGCTCTGGCTGCTTTTAACAAACAACCTTGATCCAAGATGACCTGTATGTAATAAATGTGAAATCCAGCTTCTTCTGACTGGGTCAATACAGTCAAAACAAACTCATCCACCGCTTGTAAAATAGTGCTGGATTCAAGAGGCAAGGATTTTTCCTCGTTGCCAAGCTGCTCTGGATCATCCTTGGCGCCCCCCCGATCTAAAATCCGGCTCAACGCACTGATGATCTGGCCGGGATTTGCGCCTGACTCCTCTTGTTTCATAATAGCCTCAATCATTTGCTCCAGTGTATCAACGGCTGAAAACAGCGTATCTAGCATGGGCGTGTTGACTTGCAATTGCCCGTTACGCACCTGATCCAGCACATTTTCCAAATGATGGGTCAGGTCAGCCACATCTTCAAACCCCATGGTAGCTGCCATCCCTTTCAATGTGTGGGCAGAGCGGAAGATTTCTTGCACCAGGGCCACATTGTCCGGCTCCTTTTCCAATAAGAGCAAATTTTCATTAACAGCTTGCAAATGTTGAGTTGCTTCATCAATAAAAGCGTCCAAATACTTGTTCATATCCATTGTCCAGATCCCCCCAGCTCTTTAATAGCCTGTTCAATCGCCCCAGGCATGCCTTCGAGCGGCACAACCTTATCAATCAGTCTTGCCTCAATGGCTGCTTTAGGCATTCCATAGACAACACAGGTTGATTGATCCTCAGCCAACGAGTAAACGTTTTTCCGTTCCCTTAGCCATTGTAATCCTTCTGTCCCATCCTTTCCCATTCCCGTTAAGATCACTGTAACTACCCCATAGTTGACAGTTTGTGCAGCTGATTTAAACAAAACATCTACTGACGGGCGATGCCCCCTTTGCGGCGCGTCCTGGTGCAGGTGAATGACCGGTACACCTTCTGTCAGCTTCATTTCCATGTGGTAGTCTCCTGGTGCCACATAGGCATAAGCGCCTTGAACCGCTTCGCCCTGCTGTGCTTCCTTCACCGTATAAGCGGAGAGCTCATTTAAGCGATTCGCCAATGACCGTGTGAATCCAGGAGGCATATGCTGAACAACAAGCAAGGCTGTATCTTGACGCAGGGTCAAATGGGAAAAAATATAGTGCAATGCCTTGGGACCACCGGTGGAAGCACCAATGAGCACTAAATATTTAAGTGGTTTTTGATGGCGATAACCTGTGATGATCCTCCCTCCTCTGCAGCCAATTCTTCTGTTATCCTGTTTCCTTCTGGCGAAAGGGAGCGATTAACTGCTTAAAAAAGGAGCGCAATCTTCCCTCTTTCTCCACCGGCTGCTGTTCAAACTGTTGACCAAGGTATTGGGCCGTGATGACCTTCATCGCCTGCGCAGCCTTGGAAGCAGGAAACATTTTAATGAAAGGCTGTTGGTTAAGCACGGCTTTTTGTACAGCTGAATCATGGGGAAGATAGCCCAAATAGTTAAACTCTTTATTTAAAAATTGCTGTGCCACTGCCTGCAATCTGCGTGCTGTTTGCAAACCTTCCCAAGGTTTGGTGCAGCGGTTGACGATCAGATGTAAGTGACTCTCCCGATTGTACTTGCACAAGACTTTTATCACTCCATAGGCATCGGTCAAAGAGGTCGGTTCAGGGGTGGTCACCACCAGCACATCATCCGCAGCCAGCATCAGACTTAACGATTCGTGGGACAAGCCTGCCCCAGTATCCAAAACAATATAGTCCACACGGTTAGCTAATGTGTCCAATTGGAGCAGGACATGATGAAGCTTTTCCTGATCCACATGAAACAACTTGCCCAGTCCTGATCCGCCGGAAATAAGCTCAAGGCCGTATGGCCCCCTTTCAATCACCTGGTTTAAAGGCAGCTGTTGTTCAATCATATCCACAAAAGTCTTCCGGGGGCTGTAACCGATTAAGATATCGATATTGGCAAAACCCACATCAAGATCAAACAGTAATGCCGGTTTCCCGCGTTCAACCAGACTTAAGGCAAAATTGAGGGCAACATTAGATTTTCCTACGCCGCCCTTGCCGCTTGTCACCACAATTGTGCGGGGGCCGGTTTTCGTCTGGCTGCGGCGCATTTTTTCCCGCAGGCCTTCAGCTTGATCTTTCATGCTCTACCCCCTCTTTCAACAGAGCATCGGCCAGCCACCCGGGTGATGGATGGAGAAAATCGTCTGGGACGTTCTGACCGTTGGTGATATAAGCTAACGGCAGGCGGTATTCACTGAGCAAATTAACAATTGAACCCAGTGAGCGCGTTTCATCCGCCTTAGTCAGAATTAAGCTGTGGACGGGCAGTGTTTTAAAATTGGCTATGACATGCTTCATATCCTCATATTTGCTGGTCAGACTGAGCACCAAACAAGTTTCGACATCCTCCCCTTCAGGGACAAATTGTTTAAGTTGGTGTATGTCAAACGTCCCCAAATAGTTGCGCCCCGCCGTATCCATCAAGATGCAGTCGCAACCCTGAAGCTCGTCCAGCGCTTCGGTCAAATCCTTCCTTGAATAGATCACTTTAAGGGGAACATTTAAAATCTGGGCATATGTCCTTAGTTGTTCAACAGCTGCGATACGGTAAGTGTCTGCAGTGATTAAACCTACTTTCCGCCGTTTGACCAGTAACATGTCAGCAGCCAGTTTGGCGATGGTAGTTGTTTTTCCCACACCGGTGGGACCAACGAAACAGACGAGCTTGGGCAAGGGTTTGTTCTCTTGAAACGGGAGTGTGGCCAAATAGTCCTTGAGCATCCTCCTCGCTTCTGTCGTTAGCTCTCTATGCGGCCCCTTTTCAACCCGCCATTTTTCTTCCCGCAGCAATTTTTGTAAAATATCAGCCCGGATAAAGGGCAAGACGCCATGCTGTCTCAGCTGCTGGTCGATTTTCTCTGCCACAGGCGGCAGTTGAACTGTAACTTCGCCCATCATGTTGAGCATCAATGTTTTCAGTTCCTTAATCTCTTGGGCGACATCATTCTGCACAGCCTGAGGCTTTAAAGGTTGCAAAGCAGCTGCAGCTGCTTTCCCGTCTAAACCCTTCCTGTTTTGCTCTCTTCGCTTGCTAAAGCTTTCGGGTAAGGGGTGAGAACGGTTAGGATCTACCGCAGCAATCACTTCAATTTGTGTCTTTTTGCGAAACAAACCCAGAAGACCCTTTCTTTTCACCTTCTTGGTATCCAGAATCACCGCATCTTGACCCAAATCCTGTTTTATCTCCTGCATGGCTTCAGCCAGGGAATTGACAACATACTTTTTGATTCTCATCACACGTTCACCACTCCTACGCTTTGCACCTCGATATCGGCATCCAGTTCGTTATAAGATAGAACGGGTAAATCAGGCAGGTAACGAGCCAGCAAGCGACGCAAATGCATTCTGATCATCGGGGAGGTTAAAAGCACAGGTTCTGCCCCCACCTGCTGCACGCGCTTGACTTCTTCCAGCACGGCCTGATAGATTTGCTGGGTCGTTTCAGGATCCAGAGCCAGGTAAGGGCCTTGTTCTGTTTGCTGGATCGCATCGGCAATCCGTTTTTCTAAAGAAGCACCGGCAGTAATGACTTTCAACGACCCGTTATCTCCCGCATATTGATGGGTGATCTGTCTGGCCAGGCTTTGGCGGACATATTCCGTTAACAGATCAGGATCTTTGGTATGCGATGCATGGTCAGCCAAACTTTCCAAAATGAGGGGCAGATTGCGGATCGAAACCCGCTCTTGGAGCAAATTGCGCAATACTTTCTGCACATCCCCCACCGTCAAAAGATCTGGAATCAGCTCTTCTACTACAGCAGGGGCAGATTCCTTGACATGATCAAGCAATGTTTTCACTTCCTGGCGGCCCAGAAGCTCATGGGCATGACGCTTGATAACTTCAGTGAGATGGGTAGAGACAACAGAGGGAGGATCGACAACCGTATAACCCGCCATCTCTGCCCGCTCTTTCATCTCTTCAGTAATCCATAGAGCCGGCAAACCAAACGCTGGCTCCACCGTTTCAATCCCTTCTATTGATTCATCTTCAACACCGGGACTCATGGCCAGATAATGGTCAAGCAGCAACTCCCCTTGGGCCACCCGGTTGCCCCTGATTTTGATCACATATTCATTCGGTTTCAATTGAATGTTGTCCCTGATCCGGATCACGGGAACGATCATCCCCAACTCCAAAGCACATTGGCGGCGAATCATGACGACTCTGTCTAGGAGATCCCCCCCTTGATTGGCATCAGCTAAGGGAATCAGGCTGTAGCCAAATTCAAACTCAATAGGGTCAACCTCCAAAAGAGGCAGCACACTTTCCGGTCCTTTCACCTCTTCCAAAGCCTGCTCTTCCTCCTGCACGTCCTGCTGCTCTTGCTGCTCTTTAAGTGCTTGCTCCATCTTAAATCCGCCAAAGGAGATAAATCCGGCAATAGACAAAGTTAAAAAAGGGTTAATCGGGGTCAAAATTCCCAACAAAGCGATCGTGCCCCCGACCACATATAAGAGTTTGGGATAGGCGAAAACTTGCCGGGAGATATCCAGACTCAAATTTCCGTCAGAAGCAACTCTGGTGACCACAATGCCAGTTGCAGTAGAAAGCAGGAGGGCCGGAATCTGGCTGACCAGACCATCCCCGATTGAAAGCAGCGTGTAGGTGGAAGCCGCCTCGTTTAAAGGCATGCCCATCACCATCATGCCGATCAATAAACCGCCAAGAATGTTAATAATGGTAATCACAATGGCAGCGATGGCATCACCTTTGACAAATTTGGCTGCACCGTCCATGGCACCGTAAAAATCTGCCTCTTTCTCAATTTTCTCCCGCCGTTCTCTGGCTTGTTGTTCATTAATGAGGCCTGCATTCAAATCGGCATCAATGCTCATCTGTTTTCCCGGCATGGCGTCTAGAGTAAAGCGGGCCGCCACTTCAGCCACACGCTCGGAACCTTTCGTAATGACAATAAACTGAATAATCACCAGGATTAAAAAAACCAAGAACCCGACAATCACACTGCCGCCAACCACAAATTCACCAAAGGTTTGAATCACAGTGCCAGCATCGGCTCCGGTCAAAATCGCCCGGGTGGTAGACACATTCAAACCCAGCCGGAATAGGGTGGTTAACAATAACAGTGCTGGAAAGATGGAAAATTGGAGTGACTCATTGGTATTCATGGCCACCAGAAGAATCGTAAGTGCCAGAGAAATGTTAATGATGATCAGGATGTCCAACATCCAGGTGGGAAGAGGAATAACCATCATGACAATAATCATGATAACAGCGAATAAAATACTATAATCCCTAAGAATCACTAAAGATCCTCCTCCTTACACCTTGCCCTTTAAGCGGTACACATAGGCCAATACTTCGGCCACAGCCTGAAACAGGTGTTCCGGAATTTCTTCGCCGATCTCCACCTGTTCATACAACGCCCGGGCTAGCAGTTTGTTCTCAACAATCGTCACGTCATGTTCCTCGCCAATCTCTTTTATTTTTAAAGCCACAAGTCCTGTCCCCTTGGCCACCACTTGGGGAGCATCCATCTGGTCAGCATCATACTTCAGGGCTACGGCATAGTGGGTCGGGTTGGTGAGAATCACATCGGCCAATGGCACTTGTTGCATCATCCGTCTTGCGGCCATCTGCCGCTGTCGCTCCCTGATCTTGGACCTGATCAACGGATCCCCTTCCATCCGCTTGTGTTCATCCTTTACTTCTTGTTTGGACATGCGGATATTTTTCTCAAACTCATATTTTTGGTATAGATAATCGAGCAGGGACAAAAAGAGCAGAATCAGCGCAACACTAAGTCCGATCTGAAACGTGTATCTGCCTAAAAGCGCTATTGTACTGCCCAGACTGGCTTGAGATAACTGAAAGATCTCTTCCCGGCGGTGCATGAGCAGGGTAAAGACCACCGTTCCAATCAAAGTTATTTTGATCAGTGATTTTAACAACTCCACCAGGGCCCGGGTGGAAAAGATCCGCTTAAATCCCTTCAGCGGATTGATGCGCTCCAGCTTCATCTGCAGGGGATCGGTGGAAAAAAGAAAACCCACCTGAATGTAATTGCCCAAGAGCCCGGCTGCCAGGGCAGCCAGCATAACCGGCGCAGCGAGCTTGGCTGCCTCCAGCGACAATTCCCGAAAGATGATGGGTACCATCTGGGATGTGACCTCCTGGTGGATATACTGGGTTAAACTTTTGACATACAAGGTTTTGAAACGGGTCACGATCCAGTCCCCGGTAAAATAGAGCACGATGAAAACAAACAGCAAAATGAGGGCGGTCGGCACCTCTGAGCTTTTGGCTACTTGCCCCTTTCGCCGTACCTCTTCCCTTTTCCTGGGCGTCGCTTTTTCTGTTTTTTCCTGTGCGTCCTCTGCAAAAAATTGTAAAGGTAGTATGTACTTGTCCATATGGCGATCACCCCAGTAAACGCAACAGCTGGCCCATTGTGTCCACCATCTCCCCAACCAGTCTATGCAAAATGAAGAAAAACCCAGGCAGCGTGATCAAAATCAAGACAAAACCACTCAAAATCTTTAACGGCAAGCCGACCACAAACACATTAATCTGGGGAACGGTGCGGGCCAGAATGCCGAGCGATACGTCAACAAGAAATAAAGCACCTACAATGGGGATGGCGATCTGCAGGGCAACAAGAAACATTTGCACAAAGACGTGCGTGACAAACTGAGCCACACCAGCCGAGCCAATGGGTACAAAATAGTGGTCAACGGGCACCAGCTGATAACTGCGAAGCACCCCTTCGATCAGCAAATGATGAGCATCAACTGATAATAAAAACAGCAGAGTTAAAAAGTACTTCAGATTCCCAATAATCGGGATTTGGGCCCCTGTTTGTGGATCAACCAGATTGGCAATAAGAAAACCCATCTGAAAGTCGATAAACGCCCCCGCCACCTGAACGGTATAGATCACCAGTGCTGCAACAAAGCCCAAGGAAAGGCCGACCAGTGTTTCTTTAACCACATAAACCAGAAATCCAACATCCAGAGGTAGCGGGTGCTCTACTTCAATGACTGCAACAGAAACCAAAGCAAGAAAACAAGCCAAACCAATCTTAAACACGTGTGGTACCCCTTGCAGGGAAAACAAAGGGGCTGTCACAAAGAAAGCAGTGAGACGCACTAATATTAATAGAAAAGCAGGCAGATCATTAAGCCATTCTATTAGCATCACTCATCTATCCTACAATAAGATGCAAGTTTTTCCACAACTTATTGGTAAAATCTAAAATGACAGACAGCATCCAGGGTCCAAAAATAACCAGTGACAACAGCACAACCACTATTTTCGGAATAAAGGCCAGTGTTTGCTCCTGAATTTGTGTTGTGGCTTGAAAGATGCTGACCAACAACCCTACCCCAAGGGCCATGAGCAACATAGGGCCGGCCACCAGCAGAATGGTAAAAACGGCGTTTTGGGCCAGATCCAACACTATCTCGGGTGTCATCATCCCCCCGCCCCTTTCTTATCGAAAACTTAAGAGTAAAGATTCAACCACCAAGTACCAGCCATCCACCAGCACAAACAACAATATTTTAAAAGGAAGAGAGATAATAACCGGCGGGAGCATCATCATCCCCATTGACATCAGGGTGCTGGCGACGATCATATCGATGATTAAAAAGGGAATAAAAATCATGAAACCAATTTGAAAAGCAGTCTTCAATTCACTGATGGCAAAAGCAGGGACAAGGGCAGTCAATGGTATATCCTGAATCGTTTCCGGCTGCTCCAACCCGGCGTATCTTAAAAACAAGGCCATATCTTTCTCCCTGGTATGCCGGGCCATAAACTCCTTAAGAGAGACGACAGCCAGATCAAATGCTTCCTCTTGATTAAGTTCTCCCTCAAGATACGGCTGTAAAGCAGTTTCATTAATTTCCGTGAATACTGGAGCCATCACAAAAAAAGTGAGAAACAGGGCTAAGCCGATCAAAACCTGGTTGGGCGGCATCGTTTGGGTGGCCAGAGACATTCTGACAAAGGCCAGCACAACCACGATCCTGGTGAAGCACGTCATCATGATTAAAATGGCTGGCGCCAATGATAAAATGGTTAATAAGGCTAGAAGCTGCAGCGTAAAGGCCACTTCTTCCGGATCTGTCGATGTGCCAATTTCAAGATTTAGAGCTGGAATCAATGCTCCAATTGTCTGTGGCGACACGATGTCAATCACTTACATCAACCCTCTTTGTTCTCCACGTCACTCCTTGGGCCGGATTGCCCTTGGCGCAAGTCGCGTTCATATTTTTCACGCTTCAACTGCTGCTTCCTTAAACTGGTCTCAAGCAATGACTGGAATTGGGAGTCTCTTTTTTTGTTTGCCCACTGATCCAGCAAGGATTTCCAACCGTCCTGCCCCGTGGTCTGGAAAAAAGACTGCTGTTTTTCTCTATCCGCTTCAATACGCTCAATTTGAGCAGGATCATCTATTTCTTTTATTAACGTAATCTGATCGCTCACTCCAAGCAGATAAATCTTTCCTCCCACTTTGATTAACTGCAAGGACTTGTGCGGGCCCAGCGAGGTGCCGCCCATATGTTCAAAAAGTTGTTGGTGTCCCAGTTTTTGCTGGCGCCTGGCTAAAAAACGAATAAACAGGACAAGCAAAATGATGACGAGCACAGTGTAAAAAACCAGTTGAACTATCATCCAGCCGAATGTCTTACTTTGGTCAGGCAGTTCGATTTGCTCGTTCACTTCTGTTCCCGGTGCTGTTGGTAAAGCCGCCTCTCCTTCTTCTATCGCTGGGAGAAGGAGAACACACATCAACACCGTCATCACGATCAGCCGTAGCAGATGATATTTACCCTCCATCTTTTATCCCTTATCCTAGTACCTTTTTGATCGCTTCCAACACCCGGTCAGCCTGAAAGGGCTTGACTATAAAGTCTTTTGCTCCTGCCTGAATGGCATCAATGACCATCGCTTGTTGGCCCATGGCTGAACACATAATCACCTTGGCCTCAGGATCTATTTCTCTTATTTTTTTCAAGGCGGTAATCCCGTCCATTTCCGGCATCGTAATATCCATGGTGACTAAATCCGGCTTCAGTTCTTTGTACTGTTCCACAGCTTGCTGGCCGTCAGCAGCCTCCCCGACCACCTCGTATCCATTTTTGGTTAGGATGTCCTTGATCATCATGCGCATAAATGCAGCATCATCAACAACTAGAACTTTTGCCATTTAGAACTCCTCCCTCGCATTTAATGAAGTTTTCCCATTAACGAACCAGTTTGTAGTCCTTCCCTTTTTCCTACTGACAGGATTTACCTTTAGAGTGTTTGCAAGCGGTCTCTCTGGCTTAAGATATCAGTGACCCGCACACCGAAGTTTTCTTCGATGACGACCACTTCTCCCTTGGCAATCGGTTTGTTGTTGATCAGGATGTCTACAGGTTCACCAGCGAGCTTATCCAGTTCAAGGATAGATCCGGGGGATAACTCCAGGATCTCTTTAATGGTGCGCTTGGTCCGTCCCAGTTCAACAGTGACTTGCAAGGGAATATCCAATAATAAGTCCAGATTTTTTGGCGGTGATGTTGCTGGTTGCTTTTGATCAAATTCTGCAAATTCAACCGGTTGAACAGGCGAATCCTGGTAGCGACCGTTCTTTGTCATAGACTGTTTATCTACGACACCCTCATCCCCACGGTTTGCTCCTTCCCGTTCTGGGTCAACGGTTGACTGACGTTGAGGGGGCTCTTGCTGTGATAATTCACTTGCCGACTGATTTTCTGGTTGGGAAGATTCCTCTGGGTCAAGAAGCAACCCAACCATCTCTTTGGCAAAGGAAATAGGAATCAATTGCATAATTTCAGAATTGATCAGTTCACCGACCCGCAATTTAAAAGCAACTTTTAATAAAACTTTTTCTTCCAAAACAGGATGTTCAAATTCTGTATTGGTTACGTCAAAGATGTCGATCCCGGGCGGCGAAATATCAATCCGCCTGTCAAACATCGTGGACAGGGCGGTAGCAGCAGAGCCCATCATTTGGTTCATTGCTTCCTGGACCGCACTGGTATGTATCTCAGTCAGCTCTTGGTCGGGATTCTTCCCGTCACCACCCAACATGAGATCTGCAATCACGCTGGCATCTTCCATTTTAATAATGAGCAGGTTTAAGCCTTTAAACCCTTCTGTGTAGTTGACATATACAGCGACATGGGGTTTAGGAAATTCTTCGGCCAGGCGGTCAGTGTACAATAAAGACAAATTGGGCGTTGTAATGTCTACCTTTTGATTTAACAGCGTTGATAAAGCGGTAGAGGCGCTGCCGAAAGCAATGTTGCCAATTTCGCCGATAGCATCCTGTTCAAACGTACTTAAGTATTGATCTACGTCTCCTTGCTCTTTATCGTCCTTTTTCTGCTGTTTCAACAGGGCGTCGATCTCCTCTTGGGAGAGCATATCACTGGCCATTTCCGTCCTCCTCTCTGATCTCTTCCAGGATGCGAACTGCCCTTTTTCCCCGGAAAGTTCCGGGCTGAGCCTTAAATTTGGGTATTTGTCCCACCCTGACGATCAATGAATCGTCCACTGTTTCATTTAAACGGATGACATCGCCTACTTCCAGTTTAAGAAACTCTTCCACGCTTAGCTGTGAATAACCCAGGTCGACCACCACGGGAAGGGGCGTTTGCTTGACTTTTTTTTGTAACAGCTCTACCTCCCATTGTTCCCGGGCTTTTTTTTGCGTTGAAAACCAGTGTTGTGTCGTCAGTTTGGGTATGATAGGTTCCAAAACGACATGGGGCAAACAAAAATTAATAATTCCAGTCACCTCTCCCACTTTCGTTTGCAGGGAAACAACTGCAACGGTTTCGTTGGGTGAAACAATCTGTAAAAACTGAGGATTTGTTTCCATGAATTCAAATGTTGGCTCCAGATCAACAATGGACTTAAACGCTTCGGGTAAGCGTTCTATCGCTCCGCGAAAAATGCGTTCCATTACATTAGCTTCAATTTCTGTCAAATCGCCAATTCGGGACGGGGTAGCGCCAATCCCTCCCAACAAACGATCGAGCATCGCATAGGCAATGTTGGGATTGACTTCCATCACCATCCGCCCCTCCAACGGCGAAGCATGAAACACATTCAAAATGGTGATCTGGGGTACGGAGCGGATAAATTCCTCATAGGGCAGCTGTTCAACCGACTCAACAGAGATTTGAACAAAGGTGCGCAACCGGGCTGAAAAGTGAGTGGTCAACAGCCGGGCATAATTTTCAAAAACTCTCAACAGGCTGCGAATTTGATCTTTGGAAAAGCGGAGTGCCCGTTTGAAATCGTATGTTTTGATTTTTTTCCCCTCTGTTTTTTTTAACGCCTCAACATCCATTTCTCCAGAAGACAGGGCACTGAGCAGTTCGTCAATCTCTTTTTGTGACAGAACATCTGACAAGGGATTGACCTCCCTTTAACCTATTCTTGAGACTGGTCTTCACCGGTGCCGGAAGGTAAGACGTCTGTGGCCATCTGTCTCAACATGCCTACTTGACAATAATAATCCGTGATCAGCTTCACCACTTCCCCGACTGATTCCAGCACAATCACTTTCCGGCCGTTGATCAGCGTGATCACTGTATCCGGCGTGGAGTCAACCCTTTCCACGTAGACCGCATTCAGATAAAACGGCTGTTTGTTCAGTTTCGTCAATTTGATCATGGTCGTGAGAACCAGGAGGAGGCCTCCTGGTTCAGCCTCCCTTACAAAAAGGAATGGATGTCATTAACGTTTCAAGTTAACGACCTCTTGCAAGATTTCATCGGAAGTGGTAATGATGCGAGAGTTAGCCTGGAACCCCCGCTGGGCTACTATCATTTCCGTAAATTCCTCGGTCAGGTCCACATTGGACATCTCCAGCATGCCGGAATAGATTTCACTAACTAAACCTATGTTAGCACGCAACTGATCTAGAGAACCTCTTACAGGCTGTCCATTGGGGTGTGCGTTAACTGTCATCTCATAGAGTGAACCGCCAACTTTGCGCAATCCACCAGGATTATTGACGAATGCGATTTCGAGGTTAGCAAGAACATTAGCATTACCATTTTGATCATAACCAACAATACTTCCATTTCTCGTTATGTCATAGGCCACATATTGACCCTGAGGTATAGTAATAACGCCGTCTGTCCCCAGTACAAAATAACCATCAGCAGTAACCAACTGACCCTCTGCATCTAAAGTAAAATTACCTGCCCTGGTTAGATAAAAATTATCTGGATTTCCATCCGGAGACACCAGAAAGAATCCGTCCCCGGCAATGGCCAGGTCGGTCAGCACCCCGGTAGTCATGGGCGATCCTGGTGTATGGAGGGTATCAATGGCTCCAATTTGAACTCCTAACCCCACTTGACGGGGGTTGACACCTCCGCGGGTTCCCTGTTGGGGAACAGTAGCACCAGATAAATTTTGACTAAGCACATCCTGGAACATGACCCGGCTTTTTTTGAAGCCAACGGTATTGACATTGGCAATGTTGTTTCCAATCACATCCAGCTTGGTTTGGAATCCTCTCATGCCTGAAACCGCAGAATACATGGAGCGTAACATGTGATATGACTCCTTTCATTTAGAATTTTGTGCAGAGGTGAACTAAACGCAATCTGACAGCCAGACAAACGCGGGTCAGTTTAACGGGGATCTTCCAAACGATAAATCGTTTTAATGGCAATGGTCTGCCCGTTATCCAACTCGGCCAACAGCTCTCCGTTTTTGAGAAAAACAGCCGTGACGTAACCTTCACCGCTTTCTGCCTGGGCTCTATCCTCCGTTTGCCAGTAAACTTTTTTACCAATGAGATGGGCATGATGGCTTAAAGTTTGCTCCAGTTGAGAGGTGGTAAACTGTCTCATCATTTGATTGAGAGCCAACAGTTGTTCCAAACTGCTAAACTGAGCGGTCTGGGCTATAAAATCCCGGTCTTCCATGGGATTTAACGGATCCTGATAGCGCAATTGGGCAACCAAAATTTTTAAAAATGCATCGCGGCCCAATTCATTTTTTTCTTCAAAAGTAGGCACCTGAGCATAATAGGGATGTGCAGTTTTGGACTGGATGGCGGTTGCTTTCTCCACCTGGCTACCTCCTTTTCTGCCTGGAAGACGCTATCAAGCTATGTAATCGACAGTACTTCCATGTTCTTGATGCAGCTCACTTCTGTAGCCCAATTCTGGTTTAGTGCTCTTGTTTGACACTGTCTCGGAGTCTCCGGTTTGCCTGCTTCGTCCCTGATTGGATTCCTGACTGTCGTGATGCTGGTTGCCATGACTGTATTGATCTTCATGGAGCGTCTGGGATAAAGGTTGTTGCGTCACCTCAAGGCGCTCAATCTGAAAGCCTTGTTGAGCAAGAACGGCTTGCAATTGATACAAGTGCCTGTCCAGTGCCTCTGCTGCAAACCGGTTGGTTGCCAGCAGCTGGATTGTCATTTTTCCCTTTTGGAAAACAAGGCGAATGTCCAAGGCTCCCAAGTGTTCAGGATGAATTTTCACCCTTAATTGGGTGACCTCCCCTTCTTTCATCCTGGCCCCTTTCAGGCGCAAAATGTGCTGCAAGTCATAAACCAGGGATTGATAACGGACAACAGCGGGAGAAAACTCTTTTTCACTAGCAGATTTGGCGTTTTGGGCTTGGTTCAAATTTGCTGGTTTTGACGCAACCTCGCTGGTTTGGTTCAGTTCTCGTTCTTGCTGTCCTAGGGGAGATTCCACAGTCATGTTCCTTGCCTGTCCCCCAGCGTTTGGCTGGGTGCCTGGCAACTGGTCTAATTCTGGGAACAGCCCTTTATTATGAGTAAGCTGTGCGTCCAAACGTACGCCGGAGGGTGCTTTCAAACCGTTGTCTTTACTCCATTCTTTCGTTAACTGCCCTTCTCGTGGCTGAAGGCCGGCTTCTGCAGCTTCAAAGTTTGTTTGTGAAACTGACAGTTCATTCAATTGCACTGTTGTGCTGCCTAACACCCCTTGGGCGTGTTGGCTCCCCCCGCCTTGAGGCCGGTTTATGGTTTGGGATCCTTTCTCTTTCAGCAGGGTGTCAAGGGAATGAGAAGTGGGATGACCAGGTATCACTCCAGACCTGATCGGACTTAATGCACTGTCCTGTAACTGAGAATCCCCTTCCTCCCCTTTTGAACCTGCTGAGACAGGAACGACCGTGTATTTATGGGCTCCAGGCTTTTGGTCATCTGCTTCCTGACCCTCATCCAACAGCAAAAGCTCATCGTTGTTCACCAGCCAAAGTTCATTTTCTCTTTTTTCCAGATTCATAGAGACGAAGTCTATTTCCGGATCCATTTCTTCCCCTTCTGTTAAGTGGCCAGCCATAGGCGTCAATCCATCCGCTGATGGTGGATCTAGTAGGGAACGATCTATTTGCAGCTGTCCACGAAACAACTCGTCAAACTCTGAGAAGGATAGTGCTGTTGAAACGGTTATGCCGTTCTTGTGCATCCCTTGTCCTGCCATCCCCTTCATAAGCTTCCTGTCCGAACCCTGGTGCAGGGCCAGAAAGGGCATCATATCCACGACTATCACCTCCCTTCAAATCGTGCACACCCCGTAGTTACTCTGCTATGGCTCTGATATATGTTTTGGCAATGTCGGGCTCCATGTTCTCCAGAATCAGAGAGCGTTGGGCATCACCCATGTTGGCCATGATTGTGGCAGCAAGACGGAACTCAGCTGCCTCTGCCTCCATTGCAGTGAATATGCGCGCAGCTTGATCCGGAGCCATCTGCTCAAATGTGGAGACCATGCGCTGGACAGAAATACGGCTTTCAGCCTGTTCAACTGACTCCATCAGCAGGACGATGCGTTCCTGCAAGGCAGCCATATCCGGGTTCTCTACCTGGTCCAGATCTTTCAGGACGACTGATAAATCTGCAGCGAACTGAGGTGACATGCGGGCCAGAATCCGCGCTTGTTCAGCTTCTTTCATGTGCTGCAAAATGAGAGCTGCCTCGGTCAGTGTTAGATTCTCAAGAATGGAGGCCGCCCGTGAAGCAGACATCCCAGCATAGATACGTGCCAGATCAGACAACCTCTGTTCCCGCTCCTCATGGCTAAGCCGTTTCTCCTGAGATTCAGCTTCAAGTTCTTCGTTTTGTTCCCATAAGTCCCTTATTTCTTCTTCTTTTTCCAGCAATTGCTGTTCTAACATTTCCAACATGGTTTCCTGTTCTTCGATGATCTCTTCGGCTTCCTCCAAGCGTCTCTCTAGTACTTCAACCCGTTTCTTAGCCTTCCATTCCTCTGCATCAGGCAATATCATAGACACAACGGGAATCTGTTGGGCCTTGGCCAAAAGATCCCCACCAATAAAGAATACGACGGCAGCGGTGATCAACGGCAGAACCAACAGAACGGCAAAAACCACGGTCAGCTTTTTCCACTTGCCAAACGAAGAACTTTCATTATCTTTCATCCTGTTCACTCCCCAGCGCCACATAGCCCCGGTGTCTCCGTCCGGCAATTTCATCTGTAGCCATCTGCTCTTTCCGGCGTTCTTGCTTGATCCAGGCATGCAGGTGTTTCCGTTTCAATTTCTGCCATTTTTTTTCTTCGGTCATATAATGGACGACTGTTTGCCGAGTATGAGAGGTGCGACGTTTGGCCAGCAACAATGTCTTTCGTTCATGAACCAATTTGGCCTGAAGATAGTGGGCATATTCGGCTAGCTGGCGCAAACTGGCGACAGATGTACCTTTCTGCTGCCGGTCAATCATCTGCTGATTCAGCATTTCTATTTCTGCTTTTGTATTTTCTAAACGCTCTTCCAGTTTATGCTGTTCAGCCATAGCCTCCACTAATTGCATTTGCGCCTGATCTTTTTGTCTGGTATTTAAATCGAGAAGTTTTTGCCAGGCAAATTTATACGGAGCCATGAGCCGTCTCCTTTCCAAATTGCTCGATTAATTGGTGAATGCTTTCTTCAAACGGGGCTTGCTCATGAATCCCCTGTTGCAAATAATCTATCATGGCCGGATACATCCTGATAGCCTGATCAATATTCCGGTTGGTTCCCTTTTTGTAAGCGCCAATGTTAATTAAATCCTCCGCTTCATAATAAGTGCTGAGTAAGTGCACATACTGACGGGCAGCTTCTTGGTGGTCTTTGCTGATGATCTCTTTCATCACACGGCTCACACTGGCCAGCACATCAATGGCTGGAAACTGTCCCTTTTGGGCCAGCTTCCGTTCCAGGACAATATGTCCATCTAATATGCCGCGTACAGCATCAGCAATCGGATCGTTAAGGTCATCCCCATCAACCAATACCGTATAAAAAGCAGTGATTGATCCTTTGGTTGATGTGCCTGCACGTTCAAGCAACTTGGGTAAAAGGGCAAAAACACTGGGCGGATAACCTTTGGTCGTGGGGGGCTCACCGATGGCCAGTCCCACTTCCCTTTGGGCCATGGCAAAACGGGTAACTGAATCCATCATGAGCAACACATCTTTACCCTGATCCCGGAAATATTCAGCGATGGCTGTTGCAGTGAACGCGCCTTTGATTCGCTGCAAGGCCGGTTGATCAGAGGTGGCAACGACTAAAACACTCCTTTTACAACCTTCAGGCCCTAAATCCCGTTCAGTAAATTCGCGAACCTCCCGTCCCCGTTCCCCAATTAAAGCAATCACATTGACATCGGCGGTTGTGTTGCGGGCGATCATCCCCATCAATGTACTCTTTCCTACGCCACTTCCTGCAAAGATACCCACCCGCTGTCCTTTGCCTATTGTTAATAACCCGTCGATGGCCCGGATGCCTACTGACAGAGGCTCCTTGATCGGCGGTCTTTCGAGGGGGTTGGGAGGAGACTGGTTGGTTGAATAACAAACCAATCCATTCGGCAGTTTTGTTCCAGCCAGAGGCTGTCCCAATCCGTCTAGGACTTGTCCCAACAGCTGGTGGCCCACTTTGATTTGCAAAGACTCCCCAGTGGCCATGACTGGACAGCCAGGGCCGATCTCCTCCATAGGACCTAAGGGCATCAAGATGACATGATGATCGCGAAAACCGACAACCTCCGCTTTAACTGGAGGCTTTCCTTGCCCAGGATAAATCAGACATACATCCCCTAATCGGGCATTGGGACCAATTGACTCAATGGTTAAGCCGATGACTTTGGAGACTTTTCCGTATCTGATAATTGTTTCGGTGCGGTTAATCAGCTGGATATACTCCTCAATGTTCTGGATCACGCGCCATTCGCTCCCCATAGAAGGCCAACAGTTGCTTTTTAATTTCTCCCAGTTGTTTATCAATAGTTAAATCATAGCTGCCGTGAGGGGTATGTAAAATACATTGCTGACCCGTCAGCGTACTGTCGGGAATTAGTTTCAATTGTCCCTCAACACAAGCGGACCATTCGTCCATGTGAGGCAGGAAAGCGGGATAATGTTCAGCAGGGACATGGAGAATCAGCTCATCCCGCTCAAACACACGTTGCAATCCCTGCCGGACAAAAGATTTAACCGCTTCAGGTGATTGCCGAAGCTCTTCGCCTATCACTTTCTGGGCAATGGCTACGCTGAGCTTTAACAGGTCAGGTTCTGCACTTTTTAACACTTCATCCCTTTGGGCATAGGCTTTGTTAATAATGTGTTCCGCCTGTTCAATTTTGTCCTTATACCGTTGTTCTGCACTCGATTGGCCTTGCCGGAAGCCTTGTTCGTATCCTTCGCGATAGGCCTGCTCCTTCAACTGTTCCAGCTCTTTTTCTTTTTGCTTCCACCATTCCTCAATCTCCCGCCGTGTCTCAGCTTTCAAATCATCCGCTTCCCTCTTGAGCTGTTCTTGTTCTTGTTTAAGCTGGTCAATCTCTTCCAACAGTATTTCTTTCTGCTGGATTAATTGCTGTATCGTGGTTCCCAGTTCATGACACTCGCCAGTCTGGGTTTTAGTTTGCAGGCGTGAAGAAAACCCTTGGCTGCCAAGTTTGCGCACCTCTGCGGCTCGATAGGCCGATTTAAGCAAGTTAGACAACGATGTCGTCCCCTCCTCCACGGGCAATGACAATTTCTCCGGCTTCTTCCAGACGGCGTATGGTGGCCACCACCCGTGTTTGAGCCTCTTCCACATCTTTTAAGCGAACCGGCCCCATTAACTCCATCTCTTCCTTGAAAGTTTCAGCCATGCGTTTAGACATGTTGCGGAAGATCACTTCTTTCACTTCTTCGCTGGCCACCTTTAAGGCAAGCAGCAGATCATCGTTTTCAACATCCCGGATGACCCTCTGAATGGAGCGGTTATCGAGGTTAACAATATCTTCAAAGACAAACATACGTTTCTTAATTTCCTCTGCTAACTCAGGGTCCTTGACTTCCAATTCATCTAAGATCGTCCGTTCCGTACCCCGGTCCACCCCGTTTAAAATTTGAACGACAGACTCAATTCCGCCTGCCTTTGTATAATCCTGTGTCAGAGTGGAGGACAATTTTTGCTCTAGAATATACTCAACCTGGCTGATCACTTCGGGAGATGTGCTTTCCATAAGGGCAATGCGCCGGGCCACTTCCGCCTGCAGCTCCCCTGGCAAAGCTGACAATATTTGAGATGCTTGAGCAGGTTCAAGATAGGAAAGCACCAAGGCAATGGTTTGGGGATGCTCGTTTTGAATAAAGTTTAAAATCTGATTGGGATCAGCCTTGCGGGCAAAGTCAAAAGGGCGAACTTGCAGCGTAGCTGTCAGGCGGTTAATAATTTCGACTGCTTTTTGCTGGCCAAGGGCTTTTTCCAAAACCTCTTTGGCATAAGAGATACCGCCTTGGCTAATATAATCTTGAGCCAGGCAAAGTTGATGAAACTCTTCAATGATGGCCTCTTTTGTTTCACTGTCGACTTTGCGCACATTGGCAATCTCAAGCGTCAATTGTTCAATCTCATCCTCATTCAAGTGTTTAAATACTTGGGCGGATACATCCGGTCCTAGGGAAACAAGCAGCACAGCCGCTTTCTGTTTCCCCGTCAACCCTTTAACCGTGCGCATGGTGGCTTCCCCTCCTTAATCTTCCGCCATCCATGATTTCAATAGTTTGACAAATTCTGCCGGACGCTCTTTTGCCAACTGTTCAATCTGTGAGCGTTTAGTGGGTTGCTCATCCACCTTAGATATGAGATCGGGTTCAATTTCTTCTGGAATCTCCAGTTCATCTTCCTCCTCTGTGGCTTGTCTTCTTTGGCGGACAACGACGAAGGCGAGGCCTCCCAAGGCTGCAGCAAGTGCTGCCGCAAGAACATAAACAAGCCAATTGCGAATCCCAACACCCGTTTCATCTGCAACAGGCGGCTGTTCCTGAAATGGCTGGGCAAAAATGGTAATCCGCTGCTCCAACTGTTCCTCATCCAGTTCTGTTTCAGCGGCATCAACATAAGTATGCAGGACAGACGTAAGCAGCTCCCGAACAGCCTCCTCTGTTTGTGGCATATATATGGATTCATCAAGCCCAACATTGATTGACAAATCCGTAATCTGGTAAGGACTTGATTCAATCTGACGGTAAATCCGGTTTACTTCCTGATTAATCCGCTCTTCAATCCGTTCGTATTCTGAATCTCCATTGGCCAGTGTACCTTGGTAACCTGTCACATCCGTTTCTCCGGTACCAGCAATGCCACCAGGCGGATCACCTTGTCCCTGAAATATTTCCTCAATCCGTTCAATGCTGATGGCAAGGCCATTGTCATCAACCACCGGCTCAACCAACTGTTCTTCTCTGCTTTCTTTAGAAAAATCCACATTGGCAAAAACAGAGACGATCACATTTTCCATGCCGAAAATACGGCCGAGCATCAGCTGGAGTTCACGCTGAATGTCTTGCTCGATGTCCCGTTTGATCCGCCTGTGTTGTTGGTGAAGGGCAAGATGGTTGCCTGTTTCATCCTCATCCCTTAGTTCCAAAGGCTCCATGTTCTGATTCATAATCACGATGTTCTCCGGCGGCAAATGTGGGACGCTCTTAGAAATCAAATGATACAAGCCATTAATTTGGGATTGCCCCAAGTTGAGGCCAGGACGGGTGTGCACCACCACCGAAGCGGTTGCCGTTTGTTCTTCATCAGACAGCCAAACACTCTCTTTTGGCAAGGTGATCATGACTTTGGCCTGTTCAATCCCCTCAATCTGCTCAATCAGGTAACGCAGTTCATTTTGCATCGCATCGCGCTCAACCACATCTAGCTGCCGGTCCGTTGTCCCCCAACCCATGTTTTCACTGAATATACTGTAGTTGATATTGCCGCTGCGGGGTATTCCGGCATGAGCCAGCTCCACTTTCAAGCGGCTTGCTTCCGATTTGGGCACGCTGATGGTTCGTCCATCTTGGGACAACTGCGCCGGAATCCCCCGTGATTCAATCGCTTCCATAATCTCTCCCGCCTCAACGGGTGAAAGATTGGTATAGATTGGCACAAATTGGGGGCGTGATGCCCAATAGATCAACAGGGCTAATGCAAGGCTGATGAATACGAACGAGCCAATGACCAGCCATTTTTGCTTATTTGTTAATGATTTCCATGTTTCGATAAACTGGTCCTTATAGTGTTGGATTTTTTCCTTCATGATTCACCTCATCCTATACATCAACAATCTACATTTGCATTCTCATCACTTCTTGGTAAGCCTCTACCACCTTATTGCGGACTTGGATGGCCAATTGAAGTTGGACGTTCGCTTTTTCAGCAGCAATCAAAACGGTATGTAAATCCTCCACTTCCCCGGTCACCAGTTTTTGAGTTAATTGACCAGCCTCATGCTGAGAACGGTTCACTTCACGAAGGGCTGCTTTCAACACTTCTTTGAAGCCGCTCGCCCGCTTCGCTTGCCCATGAAGTGGAGCTGCAGTTGTCCCTGGTGCAAAACCAACGCTTTCGATCCCATTCATCCGGTTGTACCTCCTATTGTGTTATTTGCCTATTTCCATGGCTTTCATATACATTTGCTTAGCCGCGTTAAAAGTGGTCACGTTAGCTTCATAAGCCCGGCTCGCTGTCATCAGGTCAACCATCTCTTTGACAATATCTACATTGGGCAGCTGAACATATCCGTCTTGATTGGCATCAGGATGATCAGGGTCATAAACCAGTTTAAAGGGGGTTGGATCCTCACGAATAGCTGTTACAGCCACTCCTCCAGTGGCGCCCTTGGCGCTGGCCAGCTGTCTATTAAACACCCTCTGGAAAGATCCCTGGGCTAGGGAACCAAGCTCTACCAACTTTCGTCTGTAGGGCTGCCATTGGCCGTTGACCAACTGGGCCCGTGTTGTCTGGGCATTGGCAATATTGGATGATACAACATCCATTCTGAGACGGTTGGCTGTCAGCGCCGAGGCGCTGATGTTCAGTCCATGAAACAACCCCATCTTATCTATCTCCCCTCATTGATCACAGTTTTTAACTTCTTGAAATGACCGTTGGCTCTGTCGACCAAGGCATGATATTTAATCTGATTTTTGGCCAGCTCAGCCATCTCAACATCCAGATCCACGTTGTTGCCGTTATGATTGTACGTGGTATGGCGATCAATCACGATCTGGGGTTCAGCTAATGTTTGATGTTTAAATGGAATATGCCGGGGATCAGTCCGGTAAGCAGACAATGTTTGACCTCGACGAACAGCCCTCTGTAATTCTGCCTCAAAAGACACATCTCGCCGTTTATAAAAGGGCGTGTCCACATTGGCAATGTTGCTGGCCAGTGCTTTATGTCTTAAGGCAGAGGCATCAAGGGCTTTTTCAACGAGACCAAAGGTGGGGGAAAATAGTAGCATGAGACGTCCTCCATCCTTCCCGGTACTTTTTCATATTTTGACAAAGTTTAACAATCACATCATCACTTATTCGACAAAATTCCTAGAAATCCTTTTTGAAAATAAAAAATGATACTAAGGTACCATGCAAAAAAAGTGATTTGTTGTCGATTAATGTGGCAGGTATAAAATGTAAGAATCTATAACCTGTTGATCACGAAAAAAGCCCGATCTTCAAAAGATCGGGCTTTTTTTGGTTCAATCGGCTCAGATTAGGAGTTTTTGATTTTCTCAAGTTCATCCAGCAGCTTTTCGTTTAAAACTTTAATATATGTTCCTTTCATTCCCAAAGAGCGGGACTCGATAACCCCTGCGCTTTCCAGTTTGCGCAAGGCATTCACAATGACAGAACGTGTAATGCCAACTCTGTCAGCAACCTTGCTGGCAACGAGTAATCCTTCTTTCCCATCCAACTCTTCAAAAATATGTTCTACAGCTTCAAGTTCACTGTAAGACAGGGAACTGATCGCCATCTGTACAATAGCCTTGCTGCGGGCTTCCTGCTCGATTTCTTCAGAACGTTCATGCAGGATTTCCATGCCAACAACGGTGGCACCATATTCTGCCAAAATAAGATCATCATCTTCAAAACGTTCATTCACACGCCCCAACACAAGGGTTCCAAGCCGTTCACCGCCGCCTACGATGGGAACGACTGTGGTTAGTGCATCTTTAAAAACATCCTTCATCTCCACAGGGAATGCAGTGTATGGGCTATTAATATCCAGGTTGGCGGATGTTTCTTGGATTTTAAGCAACCCTTCGGAGTATTCAGCCGGAAATTTGCGCTCTTCCAGCATTTGTTTCATGCGCTCATTTTCAATCTCTTGGGCAATGGCGTAACCGAGCAGTTTCCCTTTGCGGCTCACAACAAATACATTAGCTCCAATCACTTCACATAATACATCGGCCATCTCTCTAAAGTTGACAGGTCCTGCAACTCTTTGGAGCATTGAGTTAATCCTTCTTGTTTTTGTTAATAAATCCATTTTTTAATTCCTCCTTCATCATTATAGAATATACTGAGACAAGTCCTTATCTTTGGCAATGCTGTTCAATTTTTCACGCACATATTCTGGTGTGATCTCGATTTTCTCCAAATGAATGTCTGGCGCTTCAAAGGAGAGATCTTCCAGAAGCTTTTCCATGATCGTATGCAACCGCCGGGCCCCTATATTGTCCGTGTTCTGGTTGACTTGTGCAGCAATTTTTGCCAATTCATAAATAGCATCGTCAGAAAATTCCACTTTTATACCTTCAGTCTCCAAAAGTGCTGTATATTGTTTAATTAATGCATTTTCAGGCTCGGTTAAGATTCTGACAAAATCTTCTACAGCTAAGTCAGTTAATTCAACCCGAATGGGGAAACGCCCCTGCAATTCGGGTATCAAATCTGACGGTTTAGCCATATGAAAGGCACCAGCGGCAATAAACAAGATATAATCTGTTTTAACAGGCCCGTATTTGGTCATCACGGTTGAGCCTTCCACAATGGGAAGAATATCTCGCTGCACACCTTCCCTGGAAACGTCCGGTGACTGAGTCCCTTGTTTACCAGCGATTTTATCAATTTCATCAATGAAAATAATCCCGGACTGCTCAGCCCGCTTGATCGCCTCTTGTTGCACCTCATCCATATCGATCAATTTGTTAGCTTCCATTTGGGTCAATATCCTGCGGGCTTCTGACACAGGGACTTTGCGTTTTTTGGTTCGCTTGGGCATCAAATGACCGAACAAATCTTGCATGTTGATGCCCATCTGCTCCACGCCCTGTCCAGAAATAATTTCAAACATATTGGGTGTTTGGTCTTCCACTTCGATTTCAACCATCCGGTCTTCAAGCTCACCTAAAGCGAGTTGATGGGCCACCTGCTTGCGCTTTTGGGCCAGAAGCTGCTCTTCCTGATGTTGGCTTGTATCCTGGTTTTGTTCATCATCTGCGCCACCGAAGAACATTTCCAGAGGATTTTTAACGCCTCGCTTTTGCTTGCGTCCGGGAACCAAAAGTTCCACAAGCTTTTGATTTGCTAATTGCTCGGCGCGGTCCTTAACACTTTCTATTTTTTCTTGCTTCACCATACGAATCGATGTTTCAACTAAATCTCGGACCATAGATTCTACATCACGCCCGACATAACCCACTTCTGTAAATTTGGTGGCCTCCACTTTGACAAAGGGGGCATTGACCAGTTTGGCCAACCGCCGGGCAATTTCTGTTTTACCAACACCTGTGGGGCCAATCATTAAAATATTTTTGGGGACGATTTCATCCTGCATGTGGGCAGGCAACAAGCTGCGGCGATAACGGTTTCTAAGGGCAATGGCGACTGCTTTCTTCGCCTGCTGTTGGCCGACGATATATCGGTCAAGCTCTTCCACAATCTGACGGGGTGTTAATGCCTTTTTATCCAATTTAGAACCTCCACATTCACTTATGGTTTAATCATCGGATTGTCCAAGCACACCTCTCATTTAACCACTTCAGTTACCAGGTTTTGGTTTGTATAAACACATATCTCTCCAGCAATTTTTAACGCTGTTTCAGCGATATCTTTGGCAGTTAAATGGGAGGCATGCCTTTTCAAGGCTTTTCCAGCAGCCAATGCATAAGCACCGCCTGATCCAATAGCCAACATGCCATCGTCGGGCTCGATCACTTCTCCATTACCGGAAATAAGTAATAAACTGTCCTTATCCATGACAATCATCATCGCTTCCAGGCGGCGCAAAAATTTATCTTGCCGCCAGGCCTTAGCCAGTTCAACTGCAGCCCGCTGCAAGTTTCCATTAAACTCTTCTAACTTTCCTTCAAACATTTCGAACAAGGTCATTGCATCTGCAACTGAACCGGCAAACCCGGCTACCACTTGCCCTTTATATAACCGCCTCACCTTGCGGGCCGAGTGTTTCATGACCATGGCATTAGCGAAAGTAACTTGTCCATCACCTGTCATGGCACCTTCTCCATGATGGTGTATGGCAAATATGGTTGTGGCGTGCAAGTCTGAACCCAATTGTTTCCCCTCCTCATTGATTCCCCTTTGAGACCAGCTGCCATGCTGGCTTGGCAGCATGTGCTTTATTTTGACCGGGGATGAGCCTTATGGTAGACGGCCCTTAGATGTTCATTCGACACGTGTGTATAGATTTGTGTGGAGGAGATCTGAACGTGTCCGAGCAATTCCTGTACCGATCTCAGGTCAGCACCACCTTCCAGCAAATGGGTGGCAAACGTATGACGCAGCTTGTGGGGAGTGATTTTCTGAGTTAACGATGTGTTCTCGATCAGCTGGTTTAAAATGCGTCTGACACTACGGTCAGTCAAACGTCTCCCCCGGCAGTTTAAAAATAAAGCTGGCTCCTTTGGATGTCGCTCTAATAAAGGACGCCCTTCCCGGAGGTAGTTTTCCAACGCCTCTTGTGCGTAATGTCCAAGGGGAACATATCTCTCTTTGGCCCCTTTCCCATAGACAAGCACAACCCCCAGTTCAAAATCAAGGTCATCCACATTAAGACCTACAAGTTCACTGACCCGCACCCCTGTAGCGTACAAGGTTTCCAAAATAGCTAGGTTTCTGAGTCCCAATGGCGATGACCTGTCGGCCGCCTGAAACAACTGTTCCATTTCAGCACAGAAAAAAAATTGCGGTAATTTCTTTTCCAGCTTTGGCGTTGATACCATTTTAACCGGATTAACCGCAACATAACCCTCTCTTTCTAAAAAGCGGAAGAAACTTCGCAAACTGGAAAGCTTCCGAGAAACCGTGCGCCTCGCGTAGGCTTTGTCATGAAGAAGGCTCAGATATTTTCGGATATGTACATAAGAAACAGCAGCATAGTTCGAAACGCCATGCTGCTTGAGAAATCGTGTGAAATCTTCAATATCTTGAACGTAGTAGCGCAGCGTATAGGGAGACGCATTCTTTTCTAATTGTAAATAATCTACAAATGCCTGTAGCATGGTTTCGGTTGCGGCCAAGCCCACCACCTCGCTCGCGGCAAGCATCATTATATTAGCATATTTATCAGCGAAAAAGCAATATTTAAATGTGACAATTTTGTAAAAGATTCTGAATTGCACCCAATGCCCGTTTAGCCTGTTGCTCTTGGCGTTCTTTTTTATTTTTTACTTTTTGGGGCAACGGGGGGAACAGGCCAAAATTAGCATTCATCGGCTGAAAGTGAGCAGGGTCGGCCGTGGTAATATAATGGGCCAAGCTGCCAATCGCTGTTTCTCGAGGAAATACAAGGGGCTCCTCCCCTTTAGCAAGCCGGCTGGCATTAATACCTGCCACCAGTCCGCTGGCAGCTGATTCTACATAGCCCTCAACGCCAGTCATTTGGCCGGCAAAGAACAGGTTGTCCCTGTCTTTATACTGATACGTCGGCTTAAGCAACTTAGGTGAGTTAATAAAGGTGTTGCGGTGCATCACGCCATAACGCACAATTTCAGCATTTTCAAGACCAGGGATCAACTGGATAACCCGCTTCTGGTCTCCCCATTTGAGGTGTGTCTGAAATCCGACAATATTATACAATGTACCGGCGCTGTTGTCCTGCCGTAATTGCACCACTGCATACGGCTGCTTCCCAGTACGGGGATCAACAAGCCCCACGGGCTTCATTGGACCAAACAATATCGTTTTCTTGCCCCGTTTAGCCATCACCTCAATGGGCATACATCCCTCAAAATAAATCTCTTTTTCAAATTCCTTCAGCGGTACAGATTCGGCTGAAATAAGCGCCTCATAAAACCGGTCAAACTCAGCCTCAGTCATGGGGCAATTGATGTAAGCCGCCTCTCCTTTACCATAACGGGAGGCGATAAAAACTTTGTCCATGTTTATGCTGTCTTTTTCCACAATTGGGGCAGCGGCATCATAAAAGTACAGGTACTCCTCTCCTGTGAGACGTTTCAGCTCAGCAGAGAGTGCATCAGAAGTTAACGGTCCCGTTGCCACCACAGTGATTCCGTCCGGGAGGGAAGTGATCTCCTGCCGGTGAACTATAATGTTGGGATGTTCTTCAATGGCTTTGGTCACACGACCGGCAAACTCTTCACGGTCAACAGCCAAGGCACCTCCGGCCGGGACGGAACACTGATCAGCAGAATGGATAATGATAGAATCCAAACGGCGCATCTCTTCTTTCAAGATACCGACGGCATTCGTTAAACTTTTAGCCCGTAATGAATTACTACAAACGAGTTCAGCAAAACGGTCCGAGCGGTGGGCAGGGGTCATTTTAACAGGCCGCATTTCATATAAATCCACGTGAATGCCCCTATTGGCAATTTGCCAGGCTGCTTCACTGCCGGCCAATCCCGCCCCGATGACCGTGATGCGAGGCTGTGTCATCTATCCATCCCTCCTGTTGGCAATGCTATTTAGTGTGAAGTTTCTTTATAGTCACATTGGGTACATTTTACTGTGATTTGTTTTTTTGTTTGTTTTTCAACCAAAAGACCATTACATTTGGGACAGGGACGGGGCAAAGGTTTATCCCAAGATACAAATTCGCAATGGGGATATTCATTGCAGCCATAAAAGATTCGGTTTCTTTTACTTTTCCTTTCCACAATTTGTCCCTGTTTACATTTGGGACATTGAACCCCGGTATCCTTGACAATCGGTTTTGTATTACGGCAGTCTGGAAAACCGGAGCAAGCTAAAAATTTACCGTACCGCCCAAATTTATATACCATGTGACGGCCGCATTTTTCACACACTTCATCAGCGACTTCATCCTCAATTTCCACATTTTTCATTTTTTCATCGGCCACTTGCAGTCTTTTTTCAAACTCGGTGTAAAAATCATTCAAGATTTTTTGCCAGTTTTCTTTTCCTTCCTCAATCTCATCCAGATGCCGCTCCATTTCGGCTGTAAAGCCCACATCCAGGATCTCAGGAAAGAACTGTTCCATGAGTTCAATCACGATTTCCCCTAACTCGGTCGGAACAAACCGGCGATCTTCCAGGGTCACATAGCCTCGTTTCTGGATGGTTTCCAGTGTCGGTGCATAAGTAGAAGGGCGGCCGATGCCTTTCTCTTCCAATTCTTTGACCAGTCTGGCCTCGGTATAACGGGGCGGGGGCTGGGTAAAGTGCTGCTTTGGTTCAATTTGCTTCGCTTCCAGATGCTCCCCTTCGTTCAGTTCCGGCAGGAAACGGTGTTCTTCTTGTTTGCCGTCATCGTTATCTTCGATGTAGACTTTCATAAAGCCGGGGAACTTGATTTTTGATCCCGTGGCGCGGAAGATGACACCATTTGCCTCAAGATCAACGGTCATCGTATCCATAACAGCCGGAGCCATCTGGCTGGCCACAAATCGTTCCCAAATTAAACGGTACAGACGGTATTGATCCCGCGTTAAATATTTTTTTACCGATTGGGGATCACGCATGACAGAAGTGGGTCGGATCGCTTCATGGGCATCCTGGGCTTTTTGCTTTTGTTTTTCCGGCCTGCTGCCCTTGCCCACATACTCCTGGCCAAAGTGCTGCTTAATAAATTCGGCTGCCTCTTCTTTAGCCACGTTGGACACCCGGGTGGAATCTGTCCGCATATAGGTAATTAGACCGGTTGAACCTTCTTTTCCCAGGTCAATTCCCTCATATAACTGCTGGGCCAGCATCATGGTTTTGGCCGCTTTAAAGTTTAACTTGCGCGCCGCTTCCTGCTGCAATGTAGAAGTGATGAACGGGCTGACAGGATTCCGCTTGCGCTCCCTCTTTTGAACTGACTTCACGACGAGAGGATGTCCCTTGATTTTCTCCAGGATGACATTGACCTCATCTTCCGCTTTCAAATCCTGCTTTTGGCCGTCAAGACCGTAAAACTTGGCTTCAAACTCCTGGCCATCCTTGCTTAAGTACGCGGTAATGCTCCAGTATTCTTCCGGTTTAAATGCTTTGATCTCATTCTCACGATCAATGATCAATTTAACAGCAACAGACTGCACACGGCCAGCGCTAAGCCCTTTTTTCACTTTTTTCCACAACAAGGGGCTGATATTATAACCCACCAGGCGGTCGAGTATGCGCCGGGCCTGTTGGGCATAAACAAGATCCATATTAATGCTGCGCGGATGCTTAAATGCTTCCTTAATGGCTTGTTTGGTGATTTCATTAAAGACAACCCGGCAGTGGGATTGAGCATCTATATCAAGGCTGTGGGCTAGGTGCCAGGCAATGGCTTCCCCTTCACGATCAGGGTCGGCAGCAAGGTAAACATGCTTTACTTTTTTGGCCGCATCTCTAAGTTCCTTCAATATCTTCCCTTTTCCCCTGATCGTAATGTATTTAGGGCTAAAACCGTTATCAATATCGACACCCATTTGACTTTTGGGTAAATCACGAACATGTCCCATAGAAGCTTTAACAAGGTATTTTTTTCCCAGGTATTTACCTATTGTTTTCGCTTTAGCGGGAGACTCGACGATTACGAGCGCCTCAGGCATCAAGTGTCCTCCCCCTTTAGATGAACTCAAACTTTTATCATTATGAAACAATTCCCTTCTTTTTGTCAAACCATTCCTACAGCCCTGTGTGAGTCAAGTATTTCCGGGCAGAGTTTTTTATCCCCATCATGGATGTAAGCGGATTCATTGTTTGAGGGTACTCTCTTGGTCATTTCTTATCCTGTTTTAAAAACCAACCAATCCCTTCA